>JALGWA010000385.1 GCA_025774425.1 bacterium | reverse complement strand
TTCTCGCCCATGACCCCGCGGGCGACCCCGTCGAGGAAGGTCGGCATGGCCGATGTCTGTCCCACCGCCACCCGGAGGCCCGAGACCGCGCCGCCAGATGCGTCGAGCCGCACCGCGGCGCTGACGAGCGCGATGTCCACCTCTCCCCTGCCGAACTTGGCGAAACCCGTGCCCCGGCCCGCGCCGTGCTCCGCCAGGCTTATCTTGCACACGAGGTCGTCACCGCCGAGCCAGCCGTCATCCAGGAGTTTCTCGACGGGCACGGTCCTCGCCCCCTCCCCGAGAATCTCGACCTCACCCCCGGCGGCCAGCAGGGCCACCGCGAGGTCGGACGGCAGGAAAGCATAGGCGAGATTGCCGCCTACGGTTGCCATGTTGCGGACGAGGGGCGTCGCCAGCCGCCTGCCCGCCTTGTAGAGCATGGGAGCGGTCTCCCTCACCTCGGGGGCCAGCAGGTCGGCGATGCGCGTCGTCGCCCCGATCGTCACCCTGCCCCCGGCGACGACGACCCCGCTCAATCCCAGGCGGCTTATGTCTATGACGACATCGACGGGCGTCTTGACGAAGGGCACGAAGCTCGTGCCCCCGGCGAGGTAGAGCGCCGCCGGACCGAGAGATCTCTTGAGACGGGTCGCCTCCTCGGCCGAAGCCGCGACGACGTACTGGCGGAATTCCTTCAACTCCCGACCTCCGGAACGGGCTATTTTAGCACTCCGCCGGAGGCAAGGCAACCCTCATTCCATCGAATGGCCGGGCGGAATGGAAAAAGGGGCCGGACGGACTCGAATCCGCACCCGGCCCCGCTTGCGTCAGCGAAGCAGGATCATCTTGCCCGTGCTGAAATCGTCACCCGTGACGAGGCGGTAGTAGTAGATGCCGCTTCCCATGTCACGCCCCTCGTCGTCACGGCCGTTCCAGGTCACATGGTGGATACCCGGCTCGACATGTCCGTCGACGAGGTCGGCGACGAACCTCCCCGTAGGCGCGTATATCGACAGGCGGACACGGCCGCCCTTTCTCACCTGGTAGTTGATCCTCGTCTGTGTGCTGAAGGGATTGGGAGTGTTGTAGAGCATCTTCGAATCGGGGGCCATCTCGGGAATGTCGTCATCCGCCCCCATCTGCGGTTCGAACCACGAGGCCGTCCTGCGCGCTACTTCGGCCTGGTTGTCGGGATCGGGCCCGGCGACCGGAATGTTCTCGAACGGGAATGAGAGGAACACCACCTTGTGGGCGCTCTCATGAACGCTCACGCCCCTCGTGCCGGCCGCCGCGTAGAAGGTCTCGGCCGCCGGCGACCCGTAACTCATGATGTCGCTCCCCGCCGAGGAGAAGGGGCCGCTCCCTATGTCGAAAGACATGCCGTCGCCGATGGGATCGCCGTCCGCCCCGGTTATGTCCGTGCCGCCGGAGTCATTCGTCCAGCCGCTCATGTGAAGATAGTTCGACGTGAAAGTCGTCGCTCCGCCCCGGCTGCTGAGGAAGTCCATACTCGCGAGGAAGAGGTTGCCGCCGTTGTCGAGATAGGTCATCATGCTCTGCTCGTCGGCCGCCGTGATGTAACTAGCGTCCCCGTCGGCCGTGGTCCAGAAAACGGCCCAGTACGAGGAGAGCCTCACGGCGTCCGGCCGCCCGGCCACGCTCGTGTTGTGCACATGGCTGAGATAGCCGGCATCGGCCAGGGCCGTCTCGAGATATGTCTCGTAGGCCCCGCCGTTGTCATCGTCCACCAGGAGCACGGAAGACTGAGCGCAGAACACGGCGAACTCGCCGGCCGTCCGAGTCACCCCCGGATCGCCGCGGCTCGCGCCCTGCAGACTGAACGTCCCCATGTCGCGCTCTTCGCCGACGTAGACGTGGATATCGACCGTATCCGACTGCCCCGCGGCCAGCACTATGTACGCAGGGTACGGGCAAGACCCGTTGATGCATATGGATGAAAACCACGTGACCGGCAGATTCTCGTTCACGGTCGCGAGGTCGACCGTGTCCGCCTCCGTCCCCGTGTTCTCTATCCGCACGTGGAGCTCCGCCATCTCATAGAGCCACACCTCGGCGGCGTAGTCATAAACGGTGAACTCGAAGCCGAAATCGGCGAGCACCGCCGAGGGCGCGACGATCAGCACGAGGGCCCCGGCCAAGAGACCGGTGAAGCTCATTCTCATAACGATCTCCTTTCTCTCAACCACAACATTATAACACAATTCCGCGGTATATGCACGCGCAACGAGACGCCGGGTGTGCTCCCGGCCGGTCACCGTCCGAGAAGGCGCGCCGACTGCAGGATCTCCCGGCCCGCGTCGTTCTGGACGAACACCAGTACGTCAACTCTCCCAAGGTTCCAGGAATCGTCAATAGGAAAAGACCATTCCACCGACGTGGAGTCGCCTACCTCGGCGATGTCCAGGGGCCTGTCCTCCAGCACCCTGCGGGCCACGAAGTCGTAATAGAACCCCCGCTGGTAGACATGGTCCT
>JALGWA010000384.1 GCA_025774425.1 bacterium | reverse complement strand
GGGCGATGTGCTGGGAGGTCTGGCGCTCACAAAGGACGGCCTGAGGCGCAGGGACAGGCTCGTGTTCGAGGCCTGCAAGACGCGCGGCATCCCGGTCGCGGTCGTGCTGGCGGGCGGCTACGCCGCCCAGGTCGCCGACGACGTCGACATACACGTCAACACCATACGGGAGGCGGGGGCGGCCCTCGCGGGGCGCGGGGGCCGGGGCGGCCGGGACGGGGAACCGGCCCGGTGAACGGTTGTTACAGTGATATGCGGCCGGGGCGGCGGGCGCGGCCACTCGCTTTTGGGACAGGCTGAAAGGAGACGGGATCATGGAAGTGGACATCCTGGCGCTCAACGAGAGGATAAAGGGCGAAAGCGCCTTCGTGGCGGATATCCTGAGAGAGGTCGAGAGTGTCATAGTCGGCCAGAAGCACGTGGTGGAGCGGCTCCTGGTCGCGCTCATATCGCAGGGGCACGTCCTCATCGAGGGCGTCCCGGGACTCGCCAAGACACTCGCCGTGAAGACGCTGTCCGACACCATCCAGGCGAAGTTCCACCGCATACAGTTCACTCCCGATCTCCTTCCCGCCGACCTCGTCGGCACGCTCGTCTTCGATCAGAAGGAAGGCGTGTTCAAGCCGCGCAAGGGCCCCATCTTCGCCAACCTCATCCTGGCCGACGAGATCAACAGGGCGCCGGCCAAGGTGCAGAGCGCCCTGCTCGAGGCCATGCAGGAGCGGCAGGTGACGATCGGCGATGCGACCTACAAGATGGACGAGCCCTTCCTCGTCATGGCCACGCAGAATCCCATCGAACAGGAGGGAACCTACCCGCTGCCCGAGGCGCAGGTGGACAGGTTCATGCTCAAGATCCTCATCGATTACCCGTCCCGCGAGGAGGAGGTCGAAATACTCAGGCGCATGACGAAGGGGGATGCGCCCGAGGTCAAGGGCGTCGTGACCCCCGAGCAGATAATCCGCGCGAGAAAGACCGTATACGGGATCTATGTGGATGAGAAGATCGAGAACTACATAGTCGATATCGTCATGGCGACGCGCAAGCCCGCGGACTTCGGCCTCGAGGAGCTCACGCCCCTCATCGAGTACGGCGCCTCCCCGAGGGCGACCATATACTTGACGATCGGAGCCAAGGCCTTCGCCTTCCTCAGGGGGCGCGGGTACGTCACGCCCGAGGACGTGAGATCCATAGGCATGGAGGTATTGAGGCATCGCATCATTCCTTCGTACGAGGCCGAGGCGGAGGAGATAAGCACGGAGACCATGATCGGCAAGATCTTCGACTCCGTGGAAGTTCCCTAAGAGGCCGGCGGGAGGAGCGGCGTGATACCGAGGGAAGTCCTCGAGAAAGTAAGAAGAATCGAGATAACGACGAGGTCGATGGTCCGCGAGACCTTCGCCGGCCATTACTCCAGCATCTTCAAGGGCCGCGGCATGGAGTTCGACGAAGTCCGCGAGTACCAGCCGGGCGACGACATAAGGACGATCGACTGGAACGTGACGGCGCGGACAGGGTGGCTTCACGTCAAGAAGTACGTGGAGGAGCGCGAGCTGACCGTGCTCATCATCTTCGATGCGAGCGGCTCATTCGACTTCGGGACGAGATTGCGCCTGAAGCGCGAGCTCGCGGCCGAGGTGGGGGCCGTGCTCGCCTTCTCGGCCATCAGGAACAACGACAAGGTCGGCCTCCTCATCTTCACCGACGGGATAGAGAACTTCATACCGCCGCGGAAGGGCACCAAGCACGTTCTCCGCATAATACGCGAGATTCTCCACTTCAGGCCGGCCTCGCGGGGCACGGACATATCTCAGGCCCTGGAGTACGCCATGCGCGTCGTCAGGCGGCACAGCGTCATGTTCGTGATTTCCGATTTCAGGGACAGGGACTACGAGAAGGCGCTTACGGTGGCCAACCGCAAGCACGACGTAGTGGCCGTGACGGTCGGCGACCCGGGTGAGTACGACATGCCGGCCGTCGGGCTGGTCGAGGTCGAAGACGGTGAATCGGGTGAGCGGGTGTTGCTCGATTTGAGGGACGAGAAGAGCGCGGAAGCATTCCGTGGTCTCAACGCGGACCTCGCCGAGAGAAGGAAGGCCGTTCTCTCGAGGGCGAGGGTGGACGAGATAAGCCTGGGCACCGAGCGTGACTATACGGACACCCTGGTGCGCTTCTTCAGGGAAAGGGAGCGGCGAATCAGATGGCGGTATTGAGCTGCGGAGCCGGGTGCAGGGCGGCGATCCCGGTGTGCGTGGTCGTTCTCGCCGCCGGGCTGGCCGCGGCCGGGCCGCTCGGCGTGAGCACCTCCACCGACAGACGCGCGATCGCCATAGGGGACACCTTGAGCCTCAACCTCGACCTCGAATGGGAGAGCGGAGTGCAGCCCAAGCCGATCGCCGTGGGTGAGAACCTGGGCGACTTCGTGGTCAGGGACGTGAGGGAGGGGGCCGTCACGCCGGTGGACGGGGGTTTCGCG
>JALGWA010000383.1 GCA_025774425.1 bacterium | reverse complement strand
TACTGTTCGGTTGTGAAACACCATCGGGACGCGTCCGAGCCGCCCCGCCGCGGCCGCCGCCATCGCGGCCCTGAAGGTGTTGGCGTGAATGATGTCGGCGCCTTCCAGGCGGGCGATGCGGGCGAGTCGGAAAACGGCCCTCACGGCGTCGGAGAACCTTCTCACCCTTCCGGGGTAAGTCCTGCCGCCGGACGCGGTGTGCGGACCGGCGAAGCGCAGCGGCGTCACGCGGAAGCCCGCGGCGGCGCAGAAGGCTGCAAGCCCGCTCTCGGGCGGCGCCGCGACGACCGGCGTGACCTTGCCGGGATCGAGGAAACGCAGTATCGCTATGAGGCTGTGCTGTCCCCCGCCCAGGCCGATCGCCGTATCGACGTAGAGAACTCTCAACCCCGCGCCGCGCCCCACCGTCAACACCGCCCGCGGCCCATGGAATGATATCTCAGTATGAGCGCGAGCATGATCCAGAATGTTCCCATGAGCCTGTGTATGAGGAAGAAGTCACCTGCCAGGTTGAACACGACGAGAAAACCCACGCTCGCGGGAAAGAGACCGAGCGTGAGACCGTCGAGCAAGTCGTCGCCCGTGGAGCGCCCGAGGACTCTTCTCTCCTCCCGCAGAATGAGGTAGAGAAGCGCAACCAGGGCGGTGATCCCCAGGAGACCGGTCTCGCCGATCACCTTCACGTAGAAGTTATCCCGGAGCTCGTAGAAGTACGTACCCCGGCCGAGCAGCGGGTTCCTGAGGAAGTCGGCCAGCGCGCCCCGCCACATCTCGATCCTGTAGATGAAGGAAAGCGCCATCTGCCGGCCCGCAAGAGTGAGGTATATGTCCATCATCCTCCGACTGACGGCCGCCGGGAGAGCGGCCAACCCGATGAGGACGGCGGACGCGCCGGCTGCCGCCAGCCCGATCTTCCGCGCCTTGCCGATCGGCATCAACAGAAAGACGAACATGGAAACCGCAAGCGCGACATAGGCCGTCCTGCTGAATGAGAGCACGAGGACATAGAGCAGGCAGGCGAGCGCCGAAGTGATTGTGAACGCCGTCGAAGCTCCCGAAGACATAGAACCCGGGATTCTTCGCCCACTGATACCCGCCGTACAGCCCCTGCGCCACCCCCGCAGCCAGCATGAGGGCGAGCAGTCGGGACACTTCCTTCCTGGAGAAGTCCATGTCGTAGACGATGATGAAAAAACCGCTGTAGAGGAAGAACTGGACCAGCCGCAGCAGGTTGGTCCTGTGCGCGACAAGGTAGCCGACGTGCTGCAGGGCCGAGAGGATGAGCACCGCCATGAAGACCAGTATCCCCACCGAGATGCTCGAGTACCTCAGAGAGAGCTCCCGCTTCACGACGGGCAGCCTGACCGTCCAGGCCGCGTAGGCGAGTATCAACACGGCGGTGGCTAGATAGAGACTTCCGAACGACATCTGGAACTTGGGTCCGAAGGGTAAGAGTACGGCCAGGAGCGGCAGCACGAGCCTCAGATCCCACACGAGCAGGATGAAGAAGATGACCCCGGCGACCGGGACGACCACGCCGGCTTCGAAACTGAAGCCGGACATGACGCCGACAGCCAGTGCTCCGGCAATGCAGAGTATGGCCGCCGGAAGGTCCTTTTCAATGATGCCGATGGCGCTCATACGGGTGCCGTGGACAGGGTTTCACTTCTTCCGGGAAGCCGAGCCGCGCCTGAGAAAACCCGAGACCGCCTGCAGGTCGCCCGACAACGCGCTCCCGATCTCGGAGATCATCTCCATGTCCTGGCTCTCGGAGTTCTTCCCCAGTCTCTCGCGCAGGAGGACTATGAAGCAGGACAGGAGAAACGCAGCCGCGACGCTTACCATGACGATCACCTTGCGCTTCGGCCTCCAGCGGGTAAGAGGCTTCTGGGCGCGGTCGAGCACCCGGACGGTCGGGGTGTCGCGCATTTCCTGGATCCTCGCCTCTTCGTACTGCTGGCTCAACGCGGCATAGACCGCACGCTTGATCTCCACCTCTCTCGTCAGGGCGGCGAGCCGCATCTCAATCCGGGGGGCATCGCTGGCGCTCGGGAACAGCCTGACGGCCCCGGAGTCGGCCGAACCTTCGACATAACCCATCTCGCCCAGTTTTCGTTCCAGAGCCGTGATCTGCCTGTCGAGTTCGATGACCTCAGGGCTCCTCGCGGTTGCGAAGCGTGACAGCCCTTCGCGCCTGACCTCGAGTTCGGCTACCTGCGCGTAGAGTTGCGCGGCTGTCTCTATGGAGACCCTGGCCTGCTCGGATATCAGAACGACGCCGGTCTCGTCCTTGAAGCGCTTCAGGTCGGCTTCCGCATCGTTCAACTCGCACAAGGTCTCGTCGAGACGGCTCTTGATGAACTCCCTCACCGCCCTGGCGGAAGCCGTTTTCGAGTATCGGTTGAACCTGTCGAGTTCGGAGACGAACGCGTTGGCGATGTCCGCGGCGCGTTGAGCGTCCTTGTCCTCGAATTCGATGACCACGACTCCCGCGGGCGTGACCGACACGTCGCAGTGTTCCGCCAGTTCCTCCCGGGCCTCCTCGCGGTCTTTCGCATCATAAACGGCGATCATGTCAAAGGAATCCACGACTGCATCGCGCACACGCGCACTCTTCAGAACAGCCTGATAGATCTCGGACGGCGACGAAAGCGTTGGTATCAGGGCGGGCTGATAGCCCGCGTACATCATCATGCCCGCAAGGTCCAGTTGGCTCGCAGCGGAATCCGGCGGAAGCACCGTGGACTTCGCCCGGTACCATTGGGGCAGCAGAAACGAGACGGCGACCGACGCCAACAGCGCGGCCCCGGTGACACGCGCGATGAACTTCCAGTCCGCAATCAGCGTCCTGAGGATCTGCACCAGGTTGGCTCTCTGTTCCACTCTTCCGTCCTCACCTCGTCGCCGAGTCTATGACCAGGAACACCGTGGCTATCTGCGCGAACACCCAGACGACGTCCCTGAAGGTCTCCCAGCCGTCCCGCTCCTTCTTCTCCGGAATCCATATGATGTCCCCCGGCTGGACGACGGCCCGCCCCGTCTTGAGCTTCTGTCCGGTCCTCGCCCTTATGACGCGCGTCCCCCTCTTGTCGGCCCGGGAGGCGAACCCGCCTGCCTGCCTGATGTAGTAGCCGGCGTATTGCCCCTCCTCGACCGGAACGAGCCCGGGGTTGTTGGCGGAGCCCATCACCCGCACGACGTTGGTCGCCTTGGGGACCTCGATGATGTCCCCGTCATAGAGGACGGGATCGAAGGGGTCGTCGCCGGGCGCGAGCAACCTGGCAAGCGACATCGAGACCATGCCCTTGGGCTCCCGCGTCAGCGTCTTGAAGAGATCCTTCTCCTTCCAGTCCATGATCTGGTTGGCTTCCGCCAGGCCCTCGAGCTCGAGCTCGGGCGGAAGATCGGTACGCGCGTACATGCCGCGGATCAGCATGGCTTCGGCCAGCGAGGCCTCCGGGGTGAAACCGCCGGCCCTCCCGATCACCTCCGAGAGAAC
>JALGWA010000382.1 GCA_025774425.1 bacterium | reverse complement strand
CCGTTCTCTAGCAGGCCGCGGGTGCGCTCGTAGTATTTCCGGGCGAGCGTACTGTCGACGACGGCTCTCTCGATCCGGAGCCTCGCCGACTCCACCCGGGTGACGGCCACCTCGAGACGGGCCCTCGCCTCGGCCAGCCTGAGGCCTACTGCGGTCGTGTCGATGAGGGCGACGACATCGCCCGGCCCGACCTCGTCGCCCTCGTCCTTGTACAAGTCCACGATTCTGCCGCTCGCCTCGGCCGAGATGACGACCTCCGTCGCCTCGACGAAGCCCGAACCCGAAGGCATGCCGTCGTTGCCCGCACAGTGGAGCAACGGCAACGCGAGTACAATCGGCGCGTACGCGACAAGCCTGTTTCTCATCTCATACCTCCAAAGGTCGCGGCGAACCGGCCCGGCTCACCTCGCTTCGAGTCCATGCATGAACAGATCGACGACGGCCTGCGGCCGCCGCTGTTTGAATTCGGCGTCGCCCGCCGTTCCCCACACCTTGTCGGCCATGGGGGAAACCATGAGATAGAAAATGCTCATGCCCAGGAAGGAGATGACCGCCTGGAGGGTGTCGACATCCCTGTACCTGCCCTCGCGTTTGCCCGCCTCGATCATCTCGGTTATGACGCTCTTGAGTTCCTCTCTAGCCCCGAGCCCGGCCACGATTCTCTCGAAGGTCCGACCCCCGGCCGCCAGCTCGTGAAGCAGGATACGGCTCGTCCGCGTTCCCCGTCCGAGCCCCTCGACGTGGGACCTCGCCATGGCGAGAAGAACATCCTCCAGCGTCGCCGTGCGTCCAATCGAACCCCTGACCCCGGCCAGGGCGGTCTCGGCGATGTCCTTGACTATGGCGTCGTAGAGGGACTGTTTGGACCCGAAGTGGTAGTAGATCATGGCCTTGTTGATCCCCGCGCGCCTCGCTATGCGGTCGACTCTGGCCCCGGCCAGCCCGTACTCGGCGAACTCGTCCAGGGCGGCTTCATATACGGCGTCTTGGGATGACTTCGCATGCTTGCGCCTCGACATTTCCACGGGCCTCCAACTAAATAGTTAAACTAACTAGTTATACAATAACATTGTCGGCCCGCGTCGTCAAGGACTTTAGGGTTTCAACGTTGTCCCGGGCGCCCCATGCGGAGGCGCTTCCGCGCCGGCGGCACAGGCGGAATCGCAGCCACCGAGACGGCCCTCAGACCGGGTGGAGGCGCGACGACGACGGGCGCCGGCGGGGTCGCGGGGGTAGGCGGCGGAGCCACGGGCGGGTTCGGCGCGGCACCGGCTTCGACGCGGACTCCCCTCCGGCCGCACTGGCGGTTTGACATCGGGGCCGTTTCCCCATATAGTCTCGTGTGGCCCCGGGCCGACCAGTACGGACAAGAGCAGGCGACGGAGGGCATCATGGCGGACCTCAAATCGAAACTCGAAGGTGTGCTGTCACGGACGGTGGAGAACAACCTCTGGCGTCAGCGCCGGTGCTTCAACCTCATCCCATCGGAGACCACGCCCAGCCTCGTGGTCAAGATGTGCGAGATCTCCGACCCCGCCGGCCGCTACGCCGAGCACCGCACCATGAAAGGAAAGGAAATATATTTCTACCAGGGCATCGATTTCATCCGCGACGTCGAGGAGGAGTGCCGCGACGCCATAAGGGAGTACTTCGGCTGCAAGGAGGCCGAGCTCCGCACCATAAGCGGCCAGATGGCCAACGAGGTGGTGTTCAAGGCCATGGCCAGGTGGAAGTCGTCGCCCAAACAAGGCGTCATGCGGCGCATGACCCTGGTGATGAACAACGATCTTACCAAGGGCGGCCACCTGAGCTCGCAGCCCATGGGCGCCCTTTTCAACTACGTCGACATGGACGCCGAGACCCACAAGGAGGCCGTGGTCAATTTCCCCGTGCGCGCCGACAACCTCTACAAGATAGACGCCGACCGCATGGTCGAGCTCATAAGGCGGCGCAAGCCCGACCTCATCGTCTTCGGAAAGAGCATGTTCCTCTACCCGGAGCCGGTGAGGGAGGCCTTCGAGGCTTGCCGCGACATCGAGCCCAGGCCCGTCATCATGTTCGACATGGCCCACGTGCTCGGGCTCTACGGCGCCTTCCAGGAACCGCTCGCTGAAGGGGCCGACCTCGTCACCGGGAGCACGCACAAGACCTTCTTCGGACCGCAGCGCGGCGTCGTGGTGAGCAACATCGTAAAGGGTGACGACCTGCGCAAGCTCTGGATCGAGATAAGGGGCCGGGCCTTTCCCGGTTCGACCAGCAACCACCATCTCGGCACGCTTCTCGGGCTGCTCGTCGCCACCCACGAGATAAATCACTTCAGGCAGGCTTACCAGAAACAGGTGCGCAGCAACGCCAAGGCCTTCGCGCGGGCACTGGCGGACTCCGGCCTCAGCGTCGAGGGAGATCCTGCCGACGGCTATACCGAGACGCATCAGGTGCTCATCAGTGTCAAGCGACACGGCCTCGGAGACGAGATCGCACGCAGGCTCG
>JALGWA010000381.1 GCA_025774425.1 bacterium | reverse complement strand
ACTCCACGGCCATCGCTATGTGTATGGGCTTTCCCGCCACATCTTCCCACAGGCCGACCCGCACCGGGTTCCCCGACAGCGACCTGAACGTGGCCGGGCCGACCAGGCGCGTCGCGTTCTCGGTCATGACGACGGCGACGTCCACGCCCGCCTTCCTCAACGAGCTCACGACCTCGGCGGCCTTGTACGCCGCTATCGAACCCGTGACGCCGACGAGAACTCTCATCTGCCCCCGCCCTTGCCGCCCTTCTTCTTCGCGGCCTTCCGCGCCGGTTTCTTCACCGCGCCGCGCCCGACCCCGGGTGCGCCCCCATCACCCTCGTCCCCCTCGACGACGTAGTCGACCCGCCCCCCGACGAAGTTGTCGAACGCCTTCGGGATGGCGCTTTCGTCCTTGTCGAGGAACACGCCGGGAACGGCGTTTAGCCGCCTCGCCTCCTTCGCTATGGCGACTATCGCCTCGTATTCATTCGAGGTGCGTCCCAGAATCTCCTCCTTGCGGACGGAGGCCGAGTCCTCTTTGTCTATATCCCTTGCGCGCTTCAAGCAATCCCTCCTCTCACAGCCCGACGAAGTCCTTCCAGGATATCCCCTCGAACAGCCTGGATCTCCTGCAGCGTTCGGCGTCGACGACGGCGGCCATCCTGGAGACCGCCGACTCGACGGAGTCGTTCACCACAATATACGTATATCTCTCGATATACTCCAACTCGCCGACGGCGTTCCTGAGCCTCAGCTCTATGGCCTCATCGGAATCGCTGCCGCGGCTCCTCAGCCTCTTCTCGAGAACCTCCATCGACGGCGCGACGACGAAAATGGAGACCGCGTCCGGGTACGCCTCCATTATCTGGACGCCCCCCTGGACGTCGATGTCGAGGAGGATCGAAGTCCCCTCGGCGAGTCTTTCGTCCATCCACGCCCTCGGAGTACCGTAGAGATTGCCGTGCACTTCCGCCCACTCGACGAGGCCCCCCGCCGCCTTCATCCGCTCGAATTCCCCGTCCGAGACGAAGAAATAGTCGACGCCGTGGCGCTCGGAACCCCTCGCCGGCCGCGTCGTCACCGAAACCGAGAAGGCGACCCGCTCGACGCAGGCCGCGAGCCCGCGGCACAGCGTCGTCTTGCCGGCCCCGGACGCGCCCGAGACGACTATGGGAAAAGCGACCTTGCGGATTATGTCATCCGGTTTCATCGGGCTGCTTCCTCTTACCTCGAGCGTTGCTGCATCAGGGGCGAGTATCGGGGGGCAGGGCGCCGCGAGCGGCTGCGACTACTCTATGTTCTGCACCTGTTCTCTTACCTTCTCCAGCTCTTCCTTTATGAGAACCACGCTTTCAGAAACATGAGCATCGCCCGCCTTGGCGCCGATCGTGTTCGCTTCTCTCCCAAGCTCCTGCAAAAGGAAATTGAGTTTCCTGCCCACAGCTCCGCCGCTCTCAAGATAGTCGATGAAATTCCTGCAATGGATGCCGAAACGCACGCACTCTTCCGTGTAATCCGTGCGTTCGGCGAAGATCACAACCTCCCGAGCCAGCAGCTCTTCATCGTATTCGCCGGTCCCGCCGAGCTCCTTGAGACGCTTGCTCAGCCTCGCGCGGAGTTCCTCGACCCGCTCCGGAGCCCTTTTCTCGATGGCCTCCAGTCGCGTGAGCATCAGGCTGAGTCTCGCGCGGAGATCCTCCGCGAGCGCCGCGCCTTCCCTCGCCTTCATCTCGACGAGGTCGTCCAGGGCCACGTCGAGGGCCTCCCTGACCAAAGGGAGCGCCCGCGAGGGCTCCCACTCCCTGACCTCTTTCTTCAAGAGATCCGGCAGGGAAGCCAGCGTGGCCAGGTCCACCTCGCCCGAAAGCCCGAACCTCTGCTTGAGCGACTGCAGCAACTTGTAATAGACATCCGCCGCGGATTCGTCGAGAACCACGGTCTCCGCCGGCCCGCCGGGCTCGTCCCAGCATATGTCCACGAAGATCCGGCCCCTCGAGAGCCTCTTCTGGACGGCCGCGCGGACGTCTCCTTCCAGGGGAGCCAGGAACCTCGGGAGTTTGACGGCGACCTCGAGGAAACGGTTGTTGACCGACTTGATCTCGGCGGACACCCGTATGCCGTTTTCCTCGATCTCCCCCCGCCCGTAGCCCGTCATACTGCGTATCAAGACCGTGACCTCTCGAGGTTCTGCCGCATCGCTCGGCCGGGGGAACAGCCTCACCGCGGGCGTACTACCCCCGGCCGCCATGAGCATAACCCGAACCGCCCCCCATGTCAACCGCGGGGTCAGAGCTCAGGGGGGTCAGAGCTCAAAATGCACAATCGGAAGATCGCGCGGGGCCCCGGGTGGGTGGGGTCAGTCCCCTGTGCATCCAGGGGGTCAGTCCAGGGGGTCAGAGCTCAAAATGCACAATCGGGAGATCGCGCGGGACACCATGCAACCGGGCGGCGGACATCCGCATGGCACCCGACGCCCGGGTGGGTGGGGTCAGACCCCCAAGGGGGGTCAG
>JALGWA010000010.1 GCA_025774425.1 bacterium | reverse complement strand
GAGCGGTCTGGCGCGCAGCCGGGAAGCGCTCGCCGGCGGTATCTCGAGAATCGCGGGCGGCGGGCGCGGCCGCGAAGAGGTGCTGGACGACATAGAGGAGCTCCTCATCGGCGCCGACCTCGGGGTGAGGACGGCGGCCGAGATCGTCGACGCGGTCAGGCGATCAGGTGAGGACGTCACGCCCGGCCTTGTGCGGGCCGCGGTGCGGCGGGAGCTCGTCGCGATTCTGGCCGG
Source organism: bacterium (assembly GCA_025774425.1). GTDB lineage: Bacteria > Arandabacterota > Arandabacteria > Arandabacterales > JALGWA01 > JALGWA01. The sequence goes on along the minus strand of JALGWA010000010.1, from coordinate 13,058 downwards.
CGCTCCGAGGGGCGAGGTCGACCTCGGCCGGAAGCCCCATGTCGTCATGGTCGTCGGCGTCAACGGCACGGGCAAGACCACCACGATCGCCAAGCTCGCCAACCGGTTCGGAGCGGAGGGCCGCAAGGTCCTGCTCGCCGCGGCGGATACCTTCCGGGCTGCGGCGATAGACCAGCTGGAGATATGGGCCGGCCGGCTCGGCGTCGGCGTGGTGAAGCACAAGCCGGGAGCGGACGCTGCGTCGGTGGCATACGATGCGTGCGAGGCGGCCGTGGCCAGGGGCGTGGACGTCCTCATCATCGACACGGCGGGACGGCTGCAGACCAAGCGGAACCTCATGGACGAGGTATCCAAGATCGCGCGCGTCGTCGGCAAGGTCGTCGAAGGTGCGCCGCACGAGGTCCTGCTGGTGTTGGACGCGACGACAGGGCAGAACGCCCTGTCGCAGGCGCGCGCCTTTGCCGAGTCGTGCGGGGTGACCGGCATCGTGATGGCCAAGATCGACGGCACGGCCAAGGGCGGCATCCTGGTCGCCATCGCCAAGGAGCATCGCATCCCCATCATCTATGTCGGCACGGGGGAGAAGATCGACGACCTGGCCGACTTCGAGCCCGAGCCCTTCGTCGATGCCCTGCTCGGGCGGGATGGGGTCTGACCCCAGCCGATTGTGCATTCTTGGGGTCAGAGCACTGTGCATTTTGAGCTCTGACCCCTGGGGGGTTGCCCGGGGGCGGCTTTTCTGCTAGATTCCCGTGGAGAGAGAAAAGAGCCTTCGGGGCGGGGTGAGATTCCCCACCGGCGGTGAGAGCCCGCGAGCGGCCGAGGCCGCAGACCCGGCGGAATTCCGGGGCCGACGGTAGAGTCCGGATGAGAGAAGGTTTCGGCAGCAAGCTTCTGTTCGACCCGAAGGCCGACTTCGGGTTTTGTTTTTTCCGGTTGAGGGGTCATGGGCAAGGCTCGAGACGAGGCTCTGATGGCCGAGGCGCTGCGGCTGGCGAGCCGGGCATGCGGCCGGACCTATCCCAACCCGGCCGTGGGCGCGGTGGTCGTCAGAGGCCGGTGCGTCGTCGGACGCGGGTATCACAGGCGCTGCGGCGCCCCCCATGCGGAGATCGTCGCACTCGGGGAAGCCGGGCCGCGGGCCCGCGGCGCGGAACTCTTCGTGACGCTCGAGCCGTGCAATCATTACGGGCGGACGCCCCCCTGCACCGAGGCCATCGTCGCGGCCGGCATCGGGCGGGTGCATGTCGCGGCGATCGACCCCAACCCGCTGGTCCGTGGAAGGGGCGTGAGATTCCTGCGGAAAGCCGGCGTCGACGTACGTGTCGGGCTCCAAGGGGATGCCGCGCGGAAGCTCAACGAGTCGTATTTCAAGCTGATGCGGACGGGCAGGCCCTTCGTCACGCTGAAGATCGCCGAGACGGTGGACGGGAAGATAGCCGACGCGGACGGGGACTCGAAGTGGATCACGTCGCCCGCTTCGCGCGCGCTGGTCAAGGCGATGAGACGGCGGTGCCAGGCGATACTCGTCGGCGTGGGAACGGTGATGCGCGACGACCCCACGCTCCTGCCGGCGCGCGGCGGGCAAGGTCCCTATGCCAGATGCGTGCTGGACTCGGGGCTCCGCATTCCGCCGGACTCGAGACTGGTCAGGACGGCCGCGAGGCGGAAGACCATCGTTTACTTCAACCATGACCGGAAGAAAAAGCGGCAATTACTTGAAAAGTATGGGGTTACGTGCGTGAAGATAGGGCCGGCGACGGCGCGGGGCGTGGCTGTCGACGGGGTGCTCGACGACCTCGGCCGCCGCGGCGTGCAGGACCTCATCGTCGAGGGCGGGGCGCATGTGTTCACTTCCTTCGTCCGCGGGGGCCATGTCGACAAGGTTGTGGTTTTCATCGCTCCCGGTATAATGGGAGGGACGCGCTCGCTCAGTCCGTTCCTGGACATCGGCGCGAAGTCGCCCGAGGGCGTGCGCTTCCGTGTAGACGATGTTTCGACGGTCTCGCGCGATGTCGTCATCACTCTCTATCCGAGGGTGACCCGGGAGGGAACAAGAGGAAGGTGAAGTCGGTCGTTCGCTCGGGACCGCACCTCTCGTTCAAGGTGAGCGCGCCCCGGCTGTCGAAGGACCTGGCGGTGGGCGACAGCGTTTCGGTCAACGGGGTGTGCCAGACGGTCACGGCCGTGGGACGGGCCGAGTTCTCCTTCGACGCCGTGAGCGAGACCCTCGACAGGAGCAATCTGGGGGATCTCGCCCCCGGCTCCGAGGTCAACCTGGAGCCCGCGCTGCGGCTCGGCGACAGGATCGGCGGCCATCTCGTCTCCGGCCACATCGACTCGACCGGGACGGTGCGCAGGAGGAGGGTCGTCGGCGCTGGGAACATCGACTTCGCGGTGCAGATCCCCCGCGACCTCATGCGCTACGTGAGAGACAAGGGCTCCATCGCGCTCGACGGCGTGAGCCTCACGGTGAAGGCCGCCGGGGGCGCGATGGTCGAGGTGACGGTCATACCGTTCACCGTCGGGAATACCATCCTGAGGAACTGGCGGGTGGGCAGCAGGGTCAACGTCGAAGTCGACCAGGTGGCCAAGTACCTGTCGCCCGAGGGGTGGAACACGGGGAGGTAGAAAGGCGTGAGAGGGTTCGACTCCATAGAGGAAGCCATCGAGGAGATCGCGAAAGGCAGGATGGTGATCGTCGTCGACGACGAGGACAGGGAGAACGAGGGCGACTTCATCATGGCGGCGGAGAAGGTCACGGCCGAGGACATCAACTTCATGGCGAAGTACGGGCGCGGCCTGATATGTGTGCCCGTGATCGGCAGCCGGCTCGACGAGCTCCACCTCGGCGACATGGTCAGCGACAACACGGCCAAGCACGGTACGCCCTTCACGGTCTCGATAGACGGGAAACACGTGACGAGCACGGGGAGCTCGGCGCATGACAGGGCGGAAACCATAAAGCTGCTCGTCGACCCCGACGCCGCCCCGGATGATTTCGCGCGGCCGGGGCATGTCTTCCCGCTGCGGGCGATGGATGGAGGGGTGCTTCGAAGGGCCGGTCACACCGAGGCCGCCGTCGACCTGGCGCGGCTCGCCGGCTTCTTCCCCGCCGGCATACTCTGCGAGATCATGGACGAGGACGGAACGATGGCGCGCGTGCCTCGACTGATGGAGCTCGCCGATCGATACGACATGAAGATAATCACCATAGCCGACCTGATCCAATACAGGTACGCACGGGAGAAGCTCGTGAAGATGGTGGTGAAGACGTCGCTGCCGAGCCGCTTCGGCGACTTCGACCTCTATCTCTACGAGAGCGTGCTGACGGGCGACCATCACATAGCGCTGGTCAAGGGCGACCTCGACGCGATGGAGGAACCGCTGGTGAGGGTCCACTCCCAGTGCCTGACGGGCGACATATTCGGTTCGAAGCGCTGCGATTGCGGCGAACAGCTGGCCAAAGCCCTCGAGACGATAGAAGAGGAGGGCGAGGGCGTGTTCCTCTACATGCGCCAGGAAGGCCGCGGCATCGGGCTCGCGAGCAAGATACTCGCCTATGCGCTTCAGGACAGGGGCAGGGATACGGTCGAGGCCAACGAGGAGCTGGGCTTCGCGGCGGATCCGCGCGACTACGGCATCGGCGCCCAGATTCTCGCGGACCTCGGCCTGAGCCGGATAAGGCTACTCACCAACAATCCCAGGAAGATCGTCGGCCTCGAGGCGTTCGGCCTGGAGGTCGTGGAGCGGGTCCCCATCGAGGTCGAACCCAACCCGAAGAACGTCAAGTACCTGTCCACCAAGCGGGCCAAGCTGGGCCACTTACTCCAGAACGTTTGCGACGCCGACAGAGAGGAGGTTGGGAATGCCTAGAGTCTTCGAAGGTGTGCTCGACGGAAGCAAGAGACGATTCGGCATAGTGGTCAGCCGCTTCAACGAAACGATTTCGTCGCGGCTGCTCGAAGGGGCCCTGGACTGTCTGAGGCGCCATAACACGGACGATGACGGCGTCGATGTCGCCTGGGTGCCGGGCGCCTTCGAGATTCCGTACGCGGTGAGGCGGATGGCGGCGGGGCGTTATGACGCCGTGATAGCGCTGGGTGCGCTGATCCGCGGCGCCACGCCCCACTTCGACTTCATCGCATCGGAAGTCGCCAAGGGGGTGGCGAGGGCCTCGGAGGATAGGGGGATACCCGTCGTTTTCGGGGTGATCACGGCGGATTCCATGGAGCAGGCCCTGGAGCGCGCGGGCGGAAAGGGCGGCAACAAGGGATGGGATGCGGCGATTTCCGCGCTGGAGATGGCGGACTTGGCCGCCAAGCTGAAGGGTGGAAAGCGCAAGTGAGCAGACACCGGTCGACGGCCTCGCTCAGGCGCGCGGCGCGCGAGGTTGTGATGAAGGCCGTCTATCAGATGGAGATGGGTGGTCTGACTGAAGAAGAGGCGCGGGCGCTCGTCGCCGGGGAGTGCGGACGGCTGGAGGGGATCGAGGAATTCGCCCTCCACCTGGTGGACGAGACCCTGCGTAACATGGCCGCCGTGGACCGCATCATCGAGCGCGTGGCGGACAACTGGGACCTGTCGAGGATGGCGGCCGTCGACAGGAACATTCTCAGGGTCGCCGCCGTTGAGATATTGCTTTTTGACGACATTCCTGAGAAAGTGTCGATAAACGAAGCCATAGAGATAGCCAAGAAGTTCTCGACGGAATCGTCCGGCCGCTTCGTCAACGGATTGCTGGACAGGATAGCAAGGATGAAGGGTGAATTGCGTAATAATCTCTGACGTGCACGGCAACCTGGAAGCCCTGCTCGCGGTCAGGAAGAAGATAGCGGAAATCGCGCCGGACGAGGTGCTGTTCCTCGGCGACGCCGTCGGGTACGGCGCGGCCCCCAATGAGTGCATAGAGGTTCTCAGGGAAATGACGGGAAACATGGTGGCCGGGAATCACGATTTCGGCGCCGTCCAGATGACCGATACCCGGCTCTTCAACCCGATCGCCAGGGAGGCCATCGACTGGACCTCCGATGCGCTGACATCCGAGAACAGGGAGTTCCTCAAGCGCCTCGGTCTGACGTGGACCGGCGCCCCCGACATCAGGGGCGTGCACGCGACGCCGTTCGAGCCGGAGCGCTGGCACTACATACTGTCGCCGAGGCAGGCCCTGGTCGAGTTCGAGCACTTCGACGAGTCGTTCTGCTTCGTGGGGCACTCGCATCAACCCGTGATCTTCGAGCTCAAGGACACCCGGACCGTGGTCACGAGGACGGACGGGATGAAGATAGAGCCCGGCCGCAGGTACATCGTGAATGTCGGCAGTGTCGGCCAGCCGAGGGACCACGACCCGCGGGCGTCCTACGGGGTCTGCGATCTCGAGAGAGGCGAACTCCGTATCGAGAGGGTGGAGTATGACATAGATGCGGCCAAGAGGCGCATACTCCAGGCCGGTCTCCCGCCGATCCTCGCCAACCGCCTGTCATGGGGCGAATAGAGATGCTCGACGTCCTGGTGGTCAACTGGCGGGACATCCGCAACCCCGAGGCGGGTGGGGCGGAGGTGCACCTGCACGAGATCTTCAAGCGCATCGCCGGTATGGGTCACCACGTCACGCTGCTCACGTCCGCCTTCGATGGATCTCCGGCCGAGGAGACGATCGACGGGATAAGGGTCGTCCGGCGGGGCGGCAAGTTCACCTTCAACTTCCACGTCCCGGCGGCGCTGAGCGGGTTGATGAGGGAACGGGACTACGACGTGGTGGTCGACGACATCAACAAGATCCCGTTCTACACGCCGGTTTACGTACGCAAGCCAGTGCTGGCCCTCGCGCATCATCTCTTCGCCGAGACGATCTTCCTCGAGACCTTCTTTCCGCTCGCCGCATACGTGTACGTATGCGAGTGGCTGATACCCGTGTTCTACCGGAACACGCGGTTCGTTGTCGTGTCTCAGAGTACAAGAGATGAGTTCGTCAGGAGGGGGCTGCCGGAGGAGAACATCGGCATAATACACAACGCGGTCGACCACGGAGTCTACAGGCCCGACTTCGGGGCGAAGTCGGGCACGCCGTTGATCGGCTACGTCGGCCGTGTCAAGAAATACAAGTGCATCGAGCACCTGCTCGCGGCGTGCAAGATCGTCTTCGAGAAGCTCCCAGCGGCGAGGCTCGTAGTGGCGGGTTCGGGCGACCATCTCGATTCCCTGAGAAGGACAGCCGCCTCGATGGGCATAGGCGACAGGACCGACTTCATCGGGCATGTCGGCGAGGCGGAGAAAGTGAAGATGCTCCAGGAGGTGCATGTGGTGGCCAATCCCTCGAGCAAGGAGGGGTGGGGGGTGACGGTCATAGAGTCCAACGCCTGCGGCACGCCGGTCGTCGCCAGCGACGTGCCGGGGCTGCGCGACGCCGTCGTCGAGGGCGAGACCGGGTTCCTGGTGCCTCACGGAGACATCGGGGCGCTGGCCGCGAGGATGCTGACGCTTCTCGAGGACGCCGACCTGCGCCGCCGGATGAGCGAGAGGGCGGTCGAATGGTCGCGGAAGTTCGACTGGGGAGAGTCGGCCGGGGCCATGGTCCAAGAGATGGAGGCGCTCCTCGGCCGTGACGACGGAGGTGCAACCTGATTCAGAAGGGTCTGCTCGGAAGCCTGTGGAAGATCGGGCGGACGAGGTATTTCCGCATAGGCGTGAGCATCGCCCTGATCGCGTTCCTGCTCCACCGCATGGACCTCGGCCGGACGGCGGGTGTCATCGGCTCGCTGCGCGCCGGCTACTTCGCTCTGGCGCTCGCTACTTTCGCGGCGTCGCTCGCGCTGGGAAGCGTCCAGTGGCGGAAGCTCCTCGGCGTACAGGATATCCACATCACCGCGGGGAAGGCCGTCTCGTACTACTATGTCGGCGCCTTCTTCAACGTCATTCTGCCGTCCAACATAGGCGGGGACGTCGTCAGGGTGTACGACGTCTACAGGGACTCGGGCAAGTCCAATGAGACGATCGCCGCGACGGTCACCGACAGGATGCTCGGTCTCGTCGCCCTCGGCCTGCTGGCCATGCCGGCCGGCCTGTACATCGCCTCTTCCCGGGGGGCGCTCGGGCCGGAGAGCGGCTTCGGGGCCGCCGGGGCGTTCATCGTGCTGGCATTCGTCGCATCGCTCGTCTTCGCGTTCCTGGTTTTCATGAACCGCCGGTTCGCCCGGGGTATCGCGAGGCTCCTCCGACCGTTTTTCATCGGGGGGACCCGCGAGCGCGCCAAGGACATATACGAGTCGTTCCACCTGTACAGGAGGAACATGCGGCATCTCCTCGCCGCCCTCGGCATAGCCGTCATGGTGCAGGTGCTCAGGGTCCTCGTTCACTATGAAGTCTCTCTCGCGCTGGGGCTCGACATTCCGGCAATCTACTTCTTCCTTTTCATCCCCGTAATTGCTATTTTCATTGCACTGCCGATATCGATCGGGGGACTGGGAATCAGGGAGGGGCTGGGCGTCGTTCTCTTCTGCGGGGTCGTCCCGGGACTGGCGGAAGAGCAGGCGTTCTCGATGGAACTGCTCGCCGGAGTGGTCGGAGCGCTTGTAAGCCTTATCGGGGGTGTGTTATACACGAGGCGGGGTTTCGCACCCTACCGCGTCGACCACGACCTGACCGACGGGAGGCTGGCTGATGCAGATGGTCATTAAGGGGGACAGGCTGAACGCCTTTGTCGGAGCGGCGGTCTTCCTCATACTGCTGGCGATCTATCTCATAACCCTATCACCCACCGTCTCGTTCTGGGACAGCGGGGAGTTCATAGCGACCTCCCACATACTGGGCATCCCGCATCCGCCGGGTACGCCTTTCTACGTGGTGCTGGGCCGCATGTTCGCCATGATCCCCGGCGTGGAGACGGCGGTCGCCGTCAACTTCATGTCCGCTCTCACGGGGGCGCTGGGCTGCCTGTTCCTCTACCTGATCACGGTGAGAATACTCGTGCTCTGGAGGGGGAGGCCGGAGACCGGCCCGGACAAGATGGCCGTCTACTTTTCGGCCGCCTGCGCCGCGGTCGCCGGCGGGGTCGCGGGGAGCTACTGGACCAATTCGATAGAGGCCGAGGTCTATTCGCCCGCGGCCTTCATAATGGCGTTCGCCGTCTGGTTGATGCTGAAGTGGAGCGAGAGTTACAGGGAGGCGGGCAGCCGCAACTACCTCCTACTGATCTGCTATCTGCTTGCGACCAGCGTGGGCCTGCACCTCGGCACGACACTCGTGCTTCCGGCCTTCGTCTTGTTCGCCCTGCTCGTCGATTACAGGGTCTTCTTCGACGTCAAGTTCCTCATCCTCGTCGTCTTCGTAGGGGTCCTGGGGCTGAGCAACCACCTGTTTCTGCCGATTCGTTCGGTGCACAACCCGGCGATCGACGAAGCCAATCCCGAACGCTGGATCGCCTTCAAGAACTGCCTGTTGAGAAAGCAGTACAAGCCGATGAACCCCTTCATCAGGCAGGCCCCCTGGTCGTTCCAGTTCGGAATGTTCTGGAGGTACTTCAAGGAGCAGTGGACTTTCGGAGGCCTGACCTGGGGTGCTCTTCTCATCGCGATAGGGGCGGTGGGCGCGTTCGTTCACTTCCTCAAAGAGAGGAGGACGTTCGTGCTCGTCGGCACCCTCTTCCTCGTTATGAGCCTCGGCCTGATCATTTACATGAACTTCACCGACCACGAGGTGAGAGAGAGGGACTACTTCTATTCGCACGGCTTCTTTTTCTTCTGCATCTGGATCGGCGTCGGGTATGCGTACATCATAGACAAGATGCGCGCCTGGTTGGGATCCGACAGGTTGACGTACGCCGGGAGCGCGGTGCTCGCCGCTCTGGTGTTCTCGACGATAGCGGTCAACTTCCACTCCCATGACAGGCGCGGGGACTACAACGCCTATGACTACGCTTACAACCTGCTGTCCACCGTCGACCGAGACGGCATGATTTTCACGAACGGCGACAACGACACGTTCCCGCTCTGGTTCATGCAGGAAGTCAAGGGATACAGGAAGGACGTGCGGGTTCTCAACCTGAGCCTCCTCAACACGCCTTGGTACATCTGGCAGCTCAAGCATCTGGAGCCGAAGGTGCCGATGCGTTTCTCCGACCAGACGATAGGCAGGCTCCAGCCGTACAGGGATCCCGACACCGGCAAGATCGTACTCGTCAAGGACATCGCCTCGAAGGAGATAATAGAGGCGAACAACCAGAGAAAGCCCGTGTACTTCGCCGTGACGGTGGCCGACTACATGGGCTACGACAAGAACCTCCGCCTGGAAGGCCTTGCTTTCCGCCTCGTTCCCGAGACGGGCAACCGCATGATGGACGTCGAGCGGACGCTTCACAACCTCTACAGGGTGTATTCCTACCGTGGTCTGCTGCTTCCGGCCGATCCCGATTCGGTCGTGCCCCCGCCCGACCTCGCGCATACGGAGATTCGCGCGGACGTCGAGCCCGTGGAGAGTATTCCCTCCTATGTCTATGATCACGATGTCTACAAGGACCTCAATACGAGACGGCTGATCACCAATTACGCGGCGGCCCATCTGCGCCTCTGCATCCACTATCTCGAGCACAACGAGTACGACAAGGCCGTGAAGGAGCTCGAGATGGCCGGCCTGATATCCCCCGAGTACTCGGGTTACAGGGACCTTGCGGTCGTCGCGTACGGCTTCGCGGGCGATGTCGCCAAGGCCGAGAGCCTTGCGAATGAGTTCATCATGAAAGACCCGGGGTCGCAGAACGTCTACCTGCAGCTCTTCCGTGTCTACCGCAAGAACGGCCTCGATGACAAGTCCGAGGAGATTCTCGTGAGGCTGGTCAACGCCTTCCCGGATTTCGCGGACGGCTATTCGCTCCTGACTTCGTTCTACGAGGAGCACGGCGACAAGCAGGCCGCCGCGGATGTCGTGAGGAAATGGCTCTCGCTGCACCCCAAGGACCAGGCGGCCGCCAGGCTGCTCAGGCGGATGGAACAGGAGCTCGGCGGGGACGTCCAATGAGCGCCGGGGGCGATCGCCTGCTGGTCCTCGGGCTCGACGGCGCGACCTTCGACCTCCTCCTGCCGCTCGCGGAGAAGGGAGAACTGCCGACCATCAAGAAGCTGATGGACGGCGGCGCGTGGGGAAGGATGCGCACGGTCATCCCCCCCGGTACCGGACCCGCGTGGTCGAGCATCGTGACGGGACTGGACCCGAGCAATCACGGCGTCTTCGACATCATCGTGAGGGCCGCGGACTCGTACAACCTCGCCTTCCTGAACGGAGCCTCGCTCAGGGCGCCGGCGGTATGGGACATCGTCGGAAGGTTCGGCGGAAAGGTCGTAGTCATCAACGTGCCCATGACCTACCCGCCGAGGCAGGTCAACGGGTTGCTCGTGACCGGGCTGCTCACTCCGCTGGGGAGCAGGCGGTTCACCCATCCGCCGGAACTCGCCGGCGAGATCGAGTCCACGGTCCCGTCATACAGAATCGTCCCGCAGAAGGTGTACTCGGCCGGCAGGGCCGGCGAGTTCATTGCGGAGGTGAGGGAGGTCCTGGAGAACAAGCGCGTCTTGATGAAGCACCTTCTCGGGCGCACGGACTGGAAGTTCGCCATGGAGGTCTTCAGCGAGACGGATTTCCTGCAGCATGCCCTGTGGCATGTCATCGACGAGAGGCACCCGCGGCACGATCCGGAAGAAGCCCGGCGGTTCGCCGACGACGTCCTGGACATCTACCGCCGCCTGGACGGCATAATCGGGGAGGCGGTGGAGATGCTGGGCGGAGAGGGATCTGTCATGCTCGTTTCGGATCACGGTGCGGGACCGCTCCACCGGTTCCTTCACACCAACAACTGGCTGATCCGTGAGGGGATAATGAAGGTCAGGCGCGGACCGGCCTCGAGACTCAAGTTCGCGCTCTTCAAGGCCGGCCTGACCCCGATAAACGTCTATCGGGCCGTGTCGAGACTGCGCCTCGGCGGGATCAAGATGGGTTTGAGGTGGACCTCGGGCGGCTACAATCTGTTGAGGAAGTTCTTCTTCTCCTTCTCCGACGTCGACTGGGAAAATACCAGGGCCTACGCCTTGAGCGGAGGGGTGTACGGGGGGCTTTTCGTCAATCTCAAGGGAAGAGAGCCGCTGGGGGCGGTCGAGCCCGCGGACTACGAGAAGACGCGCGACGACCTGGCCGAGCTCCTGCGCGGCCTCGAGGATCCCAAGACCGGGCGGGGACTCATCAGCGAAGTCGTAAAAAGGGAGGAAATATACAGGGGGAGATTCATCGGCGAAGCACCCGATCTCTACTTCCTGCCGTACACACCGACGGTCGGCGTATTCGGGGACTTCGAGTTTTCCTCCAACAACCTCCTGGAAGAGGTCTCGGACGCCATATCGGCGCAGCACAGGATGGACGGCGTCTTCGTGGCGAACGGCCCGGTCGTCAAGAAGGGGGTCGAGGTTGACGGCATGACCGTGTTGGACCTCGCTCCCCTCATGCTCTACTTGATGAACCTGCCGATACCCGAAGGCGTGGACGGGCGTCTCAGGAAGGACATTCTCGACGAGGGCGCGCTCGCCGGGAGGCCGCCGGAGTACGCGAAGATGAAAGACCTCTATGACGCAGGCGATCGCGCCAGGGATTCCACCGAGGACGAGAGCATAAGGGACAGGCTGAAGGGTCTGGGATACATCTCCTGATGAAAGGTCTTGCCGGAAGGCGCATTCTCTGGGCGGTCGCGGCCGTACTCATGGCGGCCCTCGTTTACTGGGGCAGGCACGACCTCCATCTCATGCGCGGTCTCAGCCCGAGCTGGGTCGTCGTGTGTTTCGCCGGCACGGTAGGGGTCGCGGCCTGCGCCGCTCTCAAGTGGAGAATCACTCTCCGGGCGATGGGGGAGAGGAAAGCCGCCCATTTCGGCTCGCTGTTCCATTACTTCATGATGGGCAGGGCGATCGGGCTGGTCATCCCCATGGACCTGAGCGATCTGGGCGTCAGGACGATGTCGCTCAAACTGGACCACGAGGTGTCGGTCAACAAGGCGTCCTTCTCCGTCTATCTCGACCGGGCTTTCGACCTCGCGGTCACATGCATCTTCCTCGCGCCCTCCGTGGTCTTCATCGCGGGCGGCATATCCGCGCGTCTGTGCCTCGTCCTCTACGCGGCGGGCTTCGGACTCGGCTTGCTCTGCTTCATATTCCTGGGGCGCCGGAGCATGCAGACCCTCCAGCGCCTCTTCCAGTTTCTCTTCCGGCTCGTCCGCAGGCTGCCCTGGCTCGGGAGAAGGGTGGGCGCCGCGACGGAAGCCGACCGTGTCGATGCGGCGGTGATCGCCCCCATCGCGCCCGGCCTCTTCGTCTTGAGCGGCGTCAAGTTCATCTTCATGGTGCTCAGGTACTACTCGATAGCCGTCGCCATCGGCATCGCAGTCGGCTTCGAACGCCTGACCGGGTTCGTGCCCAGCGCCCAGTTCGCCGCCCTCTTCGCGCTGACGCCGGGGGGGCTGGGAGTGGCCGACTGGTCATGGTCGGGTCTGCTCTACAAGATTGGTGTTGGAAAGGAGCACATTGTGCCTTATCTTATTTCGCTGAGGCTCGTGATTGCGCTTTCCATAATCGTCCTGGCCCTTGTGTCGAGGTTGGCCTACAGGACCCCCGAGCCGGAAAAGGAGTGACGGCGTGGCTGGAGACGGCGGGCCGCCCAGGGTCGTGATAGTCATCCCCGCACGAAACGAGGAGGCCTGCATAGGCGCCGTCCTCGACGAGGTGTCCTCGCTATACCCCGGCTACGACGTAGTCGTCGTGGATGACGCCTCGGAGGACCGCACGGGGGAAATAGCGCGGCGGGCCGGCGCCACCGTGCTTGCTGCTCCCATAAGGCTGGGCTACGGAGGGGCCGTACACGCGGGCTTCAAGTACGCGCATGAGAGGGATTATGACGTCGTCGTCCTGCTCGACGCCGACGGCCAGCACGATGCCCGCTACATAGCCGATCTCATCGATGCCACAAGTGAGTACGATCTCGTCATAGGTTCCAGGTTCAGGGGAAAGGTCCACTACCGTATTCCCCCC
>JALGWA010000380.1 GCA_025774425.1 bacterium | reverse complement strand
CTCCGGGGTTCATGATTGTGGTCGCCGTCGTGTTCACGCTTCCCAACGCGCTCGGCGAGAAGACCGGGTGGCGCGGGTTCGCGTTGCCGGGACTCCGGGCGCGCCGCGGCCCGCCTGGCGGCCGGCCTGGTGCTCGGGGCGTTCCGCAGTCTGTGGCACATACCTGCGTGGGTGGGGCAGGGGCTCGATGTGTGCCCCCGCCGACGGCGGTTCACGTGGTGAAGCTCCGCGGCGAGTGCATGTGTCTTCACCTGGATCTGCGATGCCTCGAGAAGCAGCCTGGTTCCAGTCGTGCTCTGCCATGCATCAATCGCTTCGGCCGGCTGCCTCTTGCCGGGACCGGCGGCTCGGACGGACGACTCCCTGCCGTGGGTGTTCGTCCTCGTACTGGTGGTCTCGACCCGGTCTCAGTGGTTCGTGCCTGTGGCGGAGCCGGGTGGAGATGGAATGCCGCAGCCGCGCCGACCGGCATGCGCGGTCCCGTCCGGCGCGTCATGGGGGCGGCGGAGGGGGATCGCGTGCCCGGCGATCGAGGGATCTCCGGAGGGCCGGGTGCGGATGCAGCCGGGGGGAACGCATGGGATACTACTCGGAGCACCTTGCGGGACATCGTCTGAAGCGGTGTTATGACATCGCACCGCCGAGGGTAAGGCGATACCTTCAAGCCGAGATCCGGCACGTGCTTTCGCGGATCCGGCCGGGGGACTCGGTTCTCGAGCTCGGCTGCGGGTACGGCCGGGTCACCCGCGAGGTCGCCGGGGCGGCCGGACGCGTCGTCGGAATCGATACGGCCGTCGAGAGCCTGGATCTGGCCAGGTCCCTGGGCGGCGAGGGAGCGCGTTGCGAATACCTCGAAATGGACGCCGTGAACCTCGAGTTCGCGGACGGCGAGTTCGACCTGGTTTTCTGCATACAGAACGGGATATGCGCATTCGGCGTCGATCCCGAGGCTCTCGTCGAGGAGGCCCTGCGGGTCACTCGCCCCGGGGGACGAGCGCTCTTCTCGACCTACTCGAGCAGGTTCTGGTCCCACAGACTGGAGTGGTTCGAGCTCCAAGCCGCGGAAGAGCTCGTGGGGGCCATCGACCACGAGGCTACCGGCGGGGGCGTAATCGTCTGCAGGGACGGCTTGCGTCTCGGCGCCATGGGCGAGGATGACTTCCGGGCGCTGTGCGACAAGGTCGGTGTGGAGTATGAGCTCACCGAGGTCGACGGGTCGAGCCTGTTCTGCGAGTTGCTCAAGCCGTGAAGCCGCAGTTGACAAAAACACAAATATTGTGATATACTGCCGCCGGTCAGGAGCCGGGGCGGAAACCAGGCGGCGACGCCCATATGCAAGTGGGCGTGGGGCAAAGAAAGGCGTGCCTTCCGGATGCCCCGGCGGGCGCGCACGGAGGCATCGGGCCCGTGTGTCCGGTCTTTCGCTTTTCCTCCCGCTGTTCTGATCGACCTGGACTCGCCTCGAGCCTACAGGGAGGTCCCTCGTTCGCGGCCCGGGCGAATGCCCGCTTCCCGCGGACGGGGTCATCGAAGGAGGAGAAGCATGACTACCTCGTCAGGGACGCCGTCGGGCCTGAAGTGCATTCTCGCCGTATTACTGCTTTGCGCCGTCACGCCGTTGGCGGCGCACGCCGGCGCGGGCGAGCGCTCCGAAGTCAAGAGCGCGATCGATCCCGCCGCCGCCCGGGCCCTGAGAGAGATGACAATCGATCTCGAGGGCCTCACGATGACGGCGCCGGTCGGGGCTCCGCCGGGCGCCAACATCCCTCTCGGCGGCACCAACGAGCCCACGATCGCCGTCGACCCGCACAATCCGCTGCGCGTCTGCGCCGCGTCGCTCTTCTCGCTTCGCGTGTCCACCGACGGGGGACTGACCTTCCAGCCCGCCGTCGGGGCCTTCGTGCCCGCGCCGCATGTACTGTGCGGGGACCCGTCGGTGGGCTATGACAGCCAGGGGCGCCTGTTCTGGACGTACCTGGGTTGTCCGCTGAACCCTCAGGGCGACGCCGTCGGCATCGACATCTTCCTGGCGCAGTGCGACCCTACCACGGGCGCCATTCTGCCGGGATACCCGGTCAACGTCACCGCATCGGCTGGCGTCAACCTGCCCGGCACGGGGGGAAACTGGCACGACAAGGAATGGCTCGCCGTCGATTTCCACCCGGGAAGTCCCTATGCCGACAACCTCTATATCACCTGGTCGGACCTCACGCAGAACCCTTCGGTCATAAGGACGACGTTCTCGTCGGATCAGGGCCTGACCTGGAGCGCATCGCTCGCCCTTTCAGGGCCGGGGGAAGGCTTCGTATGGCCCTGTCACAACACGGTCGCACCCAATGGCGACGTGTTCGTGGCCTACCACGACCAGACCGTCTTCGCCGGGGGACCGCCCGGGGCCCCGGACGGCGTTTCCGGGCGCGTGTTCGTGCTTCGTTCGACCGACGGCGGCGTGTCCTTTCCCCAGAAGAGCGCCGCTTTCGGCCCCGGGCAGGCCGACATCACCTTCAAC
>JALGWA010000379.1 GCA_025774425.1 bacterium | reverse complement strand
GGCCAGGGCATCGGGCCGGGCCGGCGTGTTGAAAGCGGGCCTCCGCGCCGATCTCACTATACTGGACCGCAACATACTGCGGGCCCGCGATGCCGACGCCATACTGGAAGCCCGCGTCGTGGGCACGGTGGCGGCGGGGCACGCCCTCTTGTCCTGAGAACTGGCACGCAATGTGCGAACCAATCCGGACGGAAGAGGCATGTGTCCTCAGTGACAGCAGGGGGTGCAACTTGCAATCCGCGAGGGATTGTAAGAGGGCAAAAAGCAACGGCCGGCGTGCGCCCGGGTCGGCCTTACTCGGGCTCGTGGCGCTGGCCGCCGTCTTGCTGCCGGTCTGGGCCGCCCCGGCGGCTGCGGCCGGTACGGGCGCCGCCCATCGCGATACCGTCGGGTTCGGCTTGTCGGACCTGCGGTTCGGGCGGGTCGGCGGCCGCGACCTCGTATCCCTGGTCGACGGCGCATGGCTCGGCCGGCCCGGCGAGCCGCGGCTTCCGGTCCGGCCGTACAGGGTGGCGCTCCCGCCCGGGGCCCGGGTCGTCTCCGTGAGCGTTGCGGCCGCGGACAGTGTTCTCGTGCCCGGCGTCTTCGATATCCCTCCGGCGAGGGCCCCGCGGCCCGTCTCCGCCGTGCCCGGCGGCCTCGGCGCGGCGCCCGGCGACTCGGTCGGCACGGCCGGCGGGTTCTACCCGGCCTCCTTCGGGGAGTACCTCGGCGCCGGCTGCATGGACGGCCTGCCGATCGCCGACATCATGCTTTATCCGGTCAGGTACGATCGGGCCGCGGGCAGGCTCATGCTCGCTACGAGGCTCGTCGTGGCCGTCGAGTACGTGATTGACGGGCGCATCGCCGCCCGCGCCGCGGGCCCCGTTTCCGGCATGTTCGAAGGACTCGTATCGAGTTCCGCGGCGCATCGGCCGGCATGCGAAAGGAAGGTGCTGGACGCGCCCTATGCGAGCCTTGCCGAGGGCGGGGCCGAGTACGTCATCATAGCGGACTCGTCGCTCGCCGCCTGCTTCCAGCCCCTCATCGACTGGAAGATGAGAAAGGGCGTGCCCGCCGCGCTCGTCACGCTGGACGAGATCGACGCCGCCTACGCGGGCGCCGACCTCCAGGAGCGCATAAGAAACTGCATAGCGGACTACCACTCCGCCCACGGCACGAGGTGGGTGCTCCTGGGCGGCGACGCGGGTTTCATACCCGAGCGGAGGCTCTACGTGCAGCTCTCGGACAAGCCGTGGATACCGTCGGATCTCTATTACGCCGACCTCGACGGCACCTGGAACGAGGACGGCGACCTTCGCTGGGGCGAGGTGCCGGCCGACGGTGTGGACATGTACGCCGACGTCTACCTGGGTCGGGCTCCGGTGAACACCCCGGCCGAAGCGGCGGTTTTCGTCGACAAGGTGCTCGCCTACGAGGGCGCGTACGGCCCGGTCGGGGACCATGTCGAGGACATGCTCTTCCTCGGCGAAATCCTCTGGGGTGATGTCGATGACCCGTCCGATCCCGACTACACCGACGGCGGCGAGGCCAAGGACATGGTAGAGGCCGCCTATGTGCCCGGCGACTTCGAGGTGCTCAAGCTCTACGAGTCGCTGTACAACCTGACACAGGCGGCGACGGTCGCGGCGCTCGAGGAGGGCAGGGGCATGGTGAATGTCAACTGCCATGGAGGCGTTACGGGGATCTCGCTGGGCGAAGAGAGCCTGCCCGCGAGCCGCCTGCTCGAGCTCACCAGCGCGCCCGCGTACGGCTTGATGTATGCGACGTCGTGCCTGGTCGCCGCCTTCGACCAGTCGTCCTTCGGCGAGGCCTGGGTGAGGAGCCCGGCGGGCGGGGGCTTCTTCATCGGCAACTCGCGGTACGGCTGGGGCATACCCGGAGACCCCGGCGGCGGCCCCTCCGACCGTTACGACCAGGCCTTCTTCGAAGCCGTGTTCACTACGGGGCTCTTGAATCTCGGAAAGGCGCATACGTACGCCAAGCACGAGTACGTCGCCGAGTCGCGCTACGATTCCTACTACCGCTACGTGATGTACGGTCTCAACCTGTTGGGCGACCCGGAGACGCCGCTGTGGACGGAAGCGCCGGCGGAGGTCACCGTGGAGCACCCGGCCGTCGCCGTCTGCGGCCCGGGCGAGTTCCAGGTCGCCGTCAGGAGCGGCGGCGCGCCCGCCTCCGGACTGACCGTCTGCCTGTACAAGTCCGGGGATGTCTACATGGTCGGCGAGACGGATGCGCTGGGGACGGTGACCTTCGAGATCGAGCCCAGCGAACCGGGCACCCTCTTGGTGACGGTGACGGGCGCGAACCATCTGCCCCACCTGGGGTCGGCAGTCGTCGAGAGCGCCGAGACGGGCGTTCCCGGCGGGACGGACAGCCCGCCCCTGTCGCTCGCGGTCGGGCCCAACCCGTTCCATTCGAAGGTCACGTTGGCGGTCGCCGCGGCGCCGGGGGCCGAGGTCACCGCCGAGATCTACGATATCAGGGGGCGCCGCGTGGCCGGCCTGAGCGCG
>JALGWA010000009.1 GCA_025774425.1 bacterium | reverse complement strand
CCGGCTGCAAAGGCCGGATCGGCTCCGGTCACCTCGAGGCCCGCGCTGTTCGCGTTTATGCGCGGCAGTATGAGTTCGGCCTCTACGCCGGCGGCCCGGAGCAGGGTGACGAAGGCTGCCAGGGTCTCGATGTCGCCCTGGGCCATGTCCTGGCGCCGGTCGGGACTGTGTATGAACACGACTTTTTCGGCTCCCCGCACTACGGCGGCGGCTTTCCTGATATCGTCGGCGTCGACGCCCGAGATCCGGGCCGCCTCCTCAATCGACGTATCCCGCGTCCCGAGAAACTCCCGGGCACCGGGCACACCGTCCATGACCGAGGGGCCGAAGCAGCCGTCCTCGGCGAGGGTTCGGATCACGGCGTTCCAGAGCACGGAAGCCGTGCCGCGCATCGGGTCCATCGCCAACGTCGATATGAGACGGTCGATCTTGCCGAGCGCCGAATTGGCGACGATGATCTTCGCCCCCCGCTTGGCTGCCTGTATCACCTCCACGGCCAGCACCTGATGGTCGGTCTCGAGAGCGGTGTTGTTGCAGACCACTAGGTCGGCGTCGCGGATGGCGGTCCTGTCGGATGTCGAGGCCGTGAAGCCGAGGAGGTCGTCCAGCGCGCCGCCGCTCTTATGCGCGCCGAGTATGGACAGCGAGGCGATGTTGTTGGTGCCGAGCCCGTCCCTCGCGATCCTGCCGGCGATGTACATCTCTTCGTTGGTGAGCTCGGGGGAGACGAAAACGGCTACTCTCTCGGGTCCGTACTTGGCGGCGATTCGCTTCATCTCGGACGCGACCAGGCGCTGGGCATCGCATAGATCGGGCTTCTCGCGTTTGCTGCCGCGGCGCACCTCCGGCTGCTTGATGTGCTTGCGCTTGATGAACAGCTCATACCCGAATCGGCCGTATCTGCAAAGATAGTCGCCGGGTGCACCCGATGAGCCTATGTAGTAACGATCGGCGCCGAAGCGCTTTATCGTGATCGGACAGGCGAGAGAGCAGAAGCCGCAGTGGCTTGCCACATCGTCGGTGCGGAGCGGCGCGCGTCCGGGGAAGGGGTACTTGACGGTGAGTGCGCCGGTCGGGCATGCGTCCACGCAGTTGCCGCAGCTCGTGCAGCTCGTCTCGACCAGTGGGTCGTTGAGGGCCGGCCGCATCTCGGACTTGAAACCCCTTCCGACCAGGCCGAGCGCCGGCACGGCGAGAAGTCTCCCGCAGGTCCGGATGCAGCGCGTGCACAATATGCACTTGTTGGGATCATAGACGATGTAGGGGTGCCGCGCGTCGACCTTGTGCTTGCGCACGTAGCCCTTGAACTCGTTCATGTCCACGCCGTACTCCTCGGCGTAGAGCCTGAGATCGCAGTCTTCGAACCTCAGGCAGCCGCAGGACAGGCACCTGGCCGTCTCGTGGACATTGTCCTCGTACTCGAACCCCGTGGCCACCTCGTCGAAGTTGCCGCGGCGGGCGTCGACGTCGATGAGATGGACTTCGTGGCGTGGACTCTCCTTGACGTCGCCGAGGTCCGCCTTGCCGGGCTTGCTCCAGAAGTCCTTGGCCACCGTGAAGGGCCTCGCCGGTGCCTCCGCGCCGGTCAGGAATGAATGAATCGCCTTGGCGGCCAGCTGGCCGTCGGATATGGCGTCTATCACTACGGTGGGCCCGTCATCCGCCGCGTCGCCGCCCGCGAAGACTCCGGCGATATTGGTCTTCATCGTGTCCTTGTCCACCACGAAGGTCATCCACTTGGTCATCTCCACGGTGTTCCCGTCCACCTCGGTGAGGCCGTCCACCACCGTGTCCTGCCCGATAGCGGGTATGGCGAGCTGGCACGGGAGATCGAACTCCGAGCCCTCGAGCGGCACGGGCCGGCGCCTGCCCGAGGAGTCCGGCTCGCCGAGCTTCATCCTTATGCAGCGCAGCGCCTTGAGCCTGCCCCCGTCGGCCACTATTCCGACCGGCGCCGCCAGCTCCATTATCTCGATGCCCTCGTCGAGGCAGTCTTCGATCTCCATCTCGTCGGCTGGCATCTCCGCCCTCGTCCTGCGGTAGAGTACGATCACCTTGTCCGCGCCCAGCCGCCAGGATGTCCTGGCGACGTCCATGGCCGTGTTGCCGCCGCCGATGACCACGACCGTGCCCGAGAGCCCGGCGGGGTTTTCATATTTCTCCTTGAGGAACTCCACGCCTGGCACGATGCCCTCGGTTTCGAACTCGCCTTCGACGCGCATGGGCTTTCCGGCCCAGGCCCCGGAAGCGATGAAGACGGCGTCGTGCTTCCGGCGGATGTCGTCGAGGGACATGTCCCTGCCGACCTTGACGCCATAGGTTATCTCGGCGCCGGTCTTGAGGATGTAGTCCACCTCGGCGTCGATCACCTCGTCCGGCAGCCTGTACGTGGGGATGCCGTAGCGAAGCATGCCGCCTGAGCGGGGCTGCGCCTCGTAGATCATCACCTTGTGGCCCTTCCGGCCGAGGAAGTACGCCGCGGTGAGACCCGCGGGCCCGGCCCCGACTATGCCGACGCTCTTGCCGGTCGGCGGGTCGCACTGGGGCGATCCGTCATAGACGCCCGGTGCGTCCGTGACGTACCTCTTGATGGCGTTGATGCCCACGGGCTTGTCGACCTCCGCGCGCCGGCAGACCACCTCGCACTTGCGCACGCAGACCCTTCCGCAGATCGCCGGGAGGGGGTTGGTCTCGCGGATGAGGTCGACCGCCTTCCTGTACTCGCCCATGGCGGAGAGGGCTATGTAGCCCTGAACGTCAACGCCGGCCGGGCAGCCGCCTTGGCAGGGGGGCAGGCAGTCGGCGAAGTGATTGGAGAGCAGGAGTTCCAGGGCGGTCTTCCTCGCTGCGAGGATACGCTCGTTGCGCGTCTCTATCTCCATGCCGGGCGCCACCCGCGTGGCGCAGGCGGGAACGAGGTTCCAGCGCCCCTTGACCTCCACCACGCACAAGAAGCAGGAGCCGTAGGGTTCTAGGCCGCGCAAGTAGCAGAGCGTCGGGATATCGTCGAGGCCCTGTTCGCGTACGACTTCCAGAATCGTCAGGCCCGGCCGCGTCTCTATGTCGCGGCCGTTCACCTTGATCTTGATGGTGTCAGTCGTCTTTTCCTTCATTTCGTATAGATGGCGTCGAACTTGCAGCTCGTTACGCACTGGCCGCACCTGACGCACTTGTCGTTGTCGATCACATGGGGTTTCTTCTTCTCGCCGCTGATCGCCTCGACGGGGCACTTCCTGGCGCATAGCGTACACCCGGTGCACTTGTCCGGGTCGATGAAGAAATCGACGAGCGCCGTGCAGGCTCCTGCCGGGCATCGCTTCTCATCGATGTGCGCCTCGTACTCGTCGCGGTAATACCTGATGGTCGTGAGCGCCGGGTTGGGCGCCGTCTGTCCCAGTCCGCAGAGGCTGGTCTCGCATATCTGCCTGCCGAGCTTCTCCAACTTCTCGATGTCCTCCGGAACGCCCTCTCCCATGGTGATGCGCGTCAGGATCTCCAGCATTCGGCGTGTCCCGATGCGGCAGAAGGTGCACTTGCCGCAGGACTCGCTCTGCGTGAACTCCAGGAAGAACCGCGCTATCTCAACCATGCAGGAGGTCTCGTCCAGGACGACGAGGCCGCCGGATCCCATGATCGCCCCCGTAGCCGGGATGGACTCGAAGTCGACGGGGGTGTCGTCCATCGCGGCCGGGATGCACCCGCCCGATGGGCCGCCCATCTGGACGGCCTTGAACTTCTTGCCGTTCTTTATGCCGCCGCCGATCTTGAAGACGAGGTCGTGTATCGTCGTGCCCATCGGCACCTCTGCGAGCCCGCCGCGCCGGACCTTGCCCGCCAGGGCGAAGACCTTGGTGCCCTTGCTCTTCTCGGTTCCGCACGCGGCATAGGCGGAGGCGCCGTTTACGATGATCCACGGGACGTTGGCGTAGGTCTCCACATTGTTGTTGTTGGTGGGTTTGGCCCACAGGCCTTTCTCGGCCGGGAAGGGAGGCCTTATCCTCGGCATGCCGCGCTGACCCTCGATCGAGGCGAAAAGCGCTGTCTCCTCGCCGCAGACGAACGCGCCGGCTCCCTGCTTGATCTTGATATCGAAGTCGAACCCGCTGCCCATGATGTTCTCGCCGAGGTAGCCCTTCTCGCGGGCCGCGTCGATGGCGATGGTGAGCCTGCGAATGGCCAGGGGGTACTCGGCGCGGCAGTAGATGTAGCCGAACGAGGCGCCTATGGCCCGGCCGCAGACTGCCATGCCCTCGAGCACGGAGTGGGGGTCGCCCTCCAGCACCGACCGGTCCATGAAGGCCCCCGGGTCCCCCTCGTCTGCATTGCAGACCACGTACTTGACGTCGCTGTCCTGCTTAGCGGCGAGGGACCATTTGAAGCCCGTGGGGAAACCGGCGCCACCGCGCCCCCGCAGGCCCGACTCCGTGACCTCCTCGATGATCTCATCAGGAGACATCTCCGACAGGGCCTTCTTCAGGGCGGCGTAGCCGCCGGCGGCCTCGTATTCCTCGATGGACTCGGGGTCTATGGTGCCGCAGTTCCTGAGAACGATTCTGCGCTGCAGCGCCAGGTAATCCGCTTCAGTCCCGCCCTCGCCCGCGGCGTCCCGGCTGTAGGCCACGTGATCCTCGAGCACCTTGCCCCCCTCTATATGGGACTTGTAGATCTCCGTGGCCAGCTCCGGCGTGACCTTGGCATAGAAGACGCGGGCGCCGTTCTCCCGCACCTCGACCAGGGGATCGCAGAAGCACATGCCGAAGCAGCCCGTTCGGGAGAGCTCGAAGCTTCCGGGGTTGGCGTCGAGGATCTCCTCGAACTTGTCGTACGCGGACTGCGCGCCCGCGGACAGCCCGCAGGTGCCCATTCCGACTATCACCTTCTTGGCTCGCTTCTTCCTAGCCATGCTTGACCGCCATGCCGGCCGGGCCGGCGTCTCTACTCCCCGTCGGCGCGGGACCCCGCAGCCTCCTGACTCCCGGTCCCCTCACTTCTTGCCGCCTCCTCCCTGCGCCGGTACTCGCGGAGCAGCTTGCGGAGAGAGGCCGGGGTAAGCCTGCCGTGTGTGTCGTCGTTTATCATGATCACTGGTGCGAGCGAACAGCATCCGATGCATGCGACCGTGTTCAAAGTGAAGAGGCCGTCCTCCGTGGTGTCACCCACCTCGATGCCGAGCTCGTCCTCTATGGTCTCGATGATGGCCTTGGCGCCCGAGACGTGACAGGCCGTGCCCGCGCAGGCCCTCACGACGTACTTCCCCATGGGGCGCAGCCGGAACTGGCTGTAGAAGGTGATGACACCGTAAACGTCCGACTCGGGAATGCCCGTGACACTCGAGATATAGGAGATGGCCCTCCTGGGGATGTATCCGAAGTGGTCCTGCGCGGATTGGAGGAGGGGGATCAGCTCGCCCGGCGCACCGTCGTAGCGCCACAGGCGGTATGTGAACTTCTCCTGGTCCTTGACCTGTGCCACTTCCCGGCCTCGTCCCGGCGCCGTCGCCTGTTCCCACCCAGTCCGGCCCCCGTCGGTGATGCCCGGTGGCGCAGCCTGGGGTACTGGGAGCGTCGACGGCGGCTTTTCAGTCCTCGATGAGCTTGATCACGGTCGCCTCGCGTACCCTGAAGACGCCGTCGATCTCGCTGAGCTTCTCGAGGATCTTGGATTTCCTTCCGACGCCGCCTCCTGTTATCATCCCGACGAGTTTCTTGCCGCCGTCGATGACGTCGCAGAACAGGACCTCGTCGATGAAGAAGACAGTGGTGAATATCTGCTGAATGGCGTTCGGGTCTATGTCGACGATGACGTAGCTCACTGTGCCCGGCTGCATGGCGGCCTTCACCTGGGAGGGCTGCTTCATGGCCTGGGCGTAGATCTTGACGAACTCGCCGACGTCGCGGTCGAGCTTGGGCCTTTCGACGGCCGACATGGAGGTGACCTCCACCGCGTCCATCCTGCCGATCTTCTCGAAGATCTTGTCGATCTCCTCGCGCGATTCACCCTGCGCGAGCACGATGATGTCGAAGTCGCCCCGCACGGCCTCGCACTTCTGGACGCCTTCCATGCTGTGGAGCTCGTTGAAGACGTCCATGCTCCTCGCCGGGTCGGTTATCCGGATGGTGAGATAGGCGCTCACCGATTCGCGGATGACTTCGGCTGGAGCGTCGGGTCCGGCGGCTTCCCTGGTCGAGCCCGGTGCGAGTGCCTCCAGGGACTTGACCAGGTCCTCGATCTCGAAGGGCTTGTCGAGAAAGCCCGTGTTGTGCTCCGAAAGAGCCGTCATCTTGAGGGCCTCGTCGCCGAAGCCGGTTATCACCAGGACGGGGAGGTCGGGATATTGCACCTTGATGACCTTCAGGATCTTGAGGCCGTCGATGTCGGGCATGAAGATGTCCGTTACCAGGTAGTCGTAGGCGATGCCCTTCTCGCGCGCGGCGTTCAGCTCGTGGATGGCGGAAATCCCGTCGGGGCAAGCCACGGCGCTGTAGCCTTCCTGCGTCAGCCCCACCGTGAGATTGCGCCGAATCTCGGCTTCGTCATCGATGATGAGCACTCGTCCCTTCAATGGCCCCCTCCAGGTCTGCATACCATAACGATACGGGGCGGACGCGCAGATCGCCCCGTTGTGAGCAAGTCTGGTTCGGTTCCACCGGACGATAGCAACTGCGCCCCCTGTTGTCAACGCCAAAAGCGGCCTCGGATCGCCAGCTGGCCGCGTGTGTACTTGAGTTCCCGGCGCAGTTCTGGGACTATTTCCGGGATCGTGATGAGTGCCGGTTGGTGCGTCCCGGCCACGGGCCGGAGACGGGCCTTGCAGGCGCGGCCGGCACGTGATGCCTGAGGCGCCGGGCGACGCGAAATCGAGGAGCCGGGAACGACACGGAGGCCCCCGGCAGGCGCCCGACGCGAAGCCGGCACGGGAGGGATGTCATGAAGGTGATTGCGGATATCAGCGTGGTGCCGATCGGCGTGGGAGTGGCGCTCTCCAAGTACGTCGCGGCCTGCGAGAAGGTGCTCGAGGACGCCGGGCTCGAGATCAGGCTCCACGCCTACGGCACCAATATCGAGGGCGAGTGGGACGACGTATTCGCCGCGATCAAGCGCTGCCACGAGGTCGTCCACGAGATGGGGGCGCCCCGGGTCTCCACCGTGATCAAGGTCGGGACGCGCACGGACCGCCCCCAGACGATGGACGACAAGGTCCGGAGCGTCGAGTCGAAGGTCTCGAAGTAGGAGGGAGCGCCGGCCCGAGGCCCGAGGCTAGCCCCGGAGGAGCTCGGCCGCCTTTCGCGTCGCCCACACTGCGGCGGCCACCATGAGCGCGGCCGTGCCTCCCAGCATGATGACCGACTGCAGGGTCCTCTGGACGAAGGGGGTCGAATCGATCTGCATGTCCGAGCCGGCGGGCAGCAGTCCGGCCAGGGTGCTCCCCAGCCTCGAGACGGGTTCGGCGACCGAGTCGCCGAGCAGGCGCATCGTGGGCCCGAGGGCGGCGGCGACCTGGCCGCGGAATATGAAGAGCGCCGCGGCCGCGCCGGCGAGCGCGAAAACGGGAACCAATGCTCCCACTCTCTCTGCGCGCCTGCGGGCGCGGGCTATATCCATGGCTCGGGCCGTGACTCGGCTGGTGAAGTCCGCCGGGAGGCGGGACGGCTTCTCCTCCGTCAGCGCGGCTATGATCTTCCTCTGGAGCGCGTACTCGGCCCTGCAGCGGCCGCAGGCGGCGAGATGCCTTTCGAGCTCGGCGGACTCGTCCCGGGAAAGCGAGCCGTCCAGCCTCCGGCCGATCCACTCGATGTAACGTGAACACTCCGTCATGGCCGGCCTCCGTCGTCCTCGGCATCCGCCTGGAGGCCTCCCGCCAGGCTTGCGAGATCGCTCTCGGCCAGCAGGAGGTCTCTCAGGCGGAGGCGGGCCCGGTGAATGTGCGTTTTCACCGTCCCGAGGGGAATGTCCATGATTTCGGCGATTTCCTCGTAGCCGTTCTGCTCCACGTAGAACAGGGTGAGCACGGCGCGGTACGGGGGCGGCAGTCTCTCCATCAGTGTCCGTATGTTCTGAGAGAGATCCCGCCTTTCGATCTCCTCTTCGAGACCCGGGCGGGCGTCAGGGAGGAGGCGATGCAGTTTCTCATCGCCCTCGTCTTCGATGGAGAGATGCTCGCCCCTTCTTCCTTTCTTGCGCAATTCCGACAGGCAAAGATTGTGGGCTATCCTGAATATCCACGTCTTGAAGGAGCTGCGGCCGCGGAAGCCGGGCATGGCGCGGTAGACCTTCATGAAGACCTCCTGGGTGAGGTCCTCTGCATCGGGGCCGGCGACCATGCGGGCGGCCAGCCGATGTATCCGGTCCTTGTAGCGGTCGACGAGTATGGAGAAGGCGGCGTGGTTGTCCGCCTGGCAGAGCAGCACGAGCTGCTCGTCGCTGAGCTCCCGCAGCGGTCTTCGCTCGCTCACTTCGCGCTCCGGATGAGAAAGCGCCCGGCTGATCTGCAGCCCCGGCCGGCCCATCGCGCCCACCGAAAGCCTATCGGCCCACGGCGACATTTGCAAGACCGCGGTTGAAGCAGGTGTCATTCGGATTTCCTCCGCTCCATCGGAATAGACGCCCCGGGCGGGCAGAATGTTTCACGCTCCTGTATCGCGCCGAGAAGAGGATGGAGATACCCGCGGGAAGCTTCATGACCCGCAGTGCGCCGACCTCGGATCGACCGCACACTTCCGCCTGCCTTTTCGGCTCTTCAATCACGTTCTCGGCCCGGCGCGGGGGACCACGCGCCCGCCTCCTTGCGATACAGGCCGGCAGCCAGTTTCTCCCGGCCGCGATACAGTATGTAATCGGCGTACCACTCGCTTGGGCCTGTGATCCTCGAACCGCCTCCGGCGAGATCCTCCGGCCTGTTGGTGGCGCACACTACGAAAGGCAGTCTCTTGTTGAACGGGTTCGGCATGCAGGAGATCAGGAATACCCCTTCGCCTTCGTATCTCTTGCCTCCGAATTCCAGCGCGCCTTCACGAAACGTCACCGGGATCGCGGTCGTCAATCGTCCCCAGAACAGGTTGTTCTTCGGATTGCCGTAGATAAAGGCGACCTTGTCCCCCCAGTCGGTCTCGAGAGCTTCTCTGTCGCTCATGAGTACGGGCTCTATTCGTGCTGAAGAGAGAAACCCGGCGAAACCCTCGAGCTCTCTCTTGATCATGTCGGCCGCCTCATCGCCGACGGCCGTCGGGTATATGAGATGGATGCAATCGGTGCGGGCGAAGACGGCATCGAGCGGGCCCCTGAAAGCGGTAATCCTCTCCGGCAGGTCTTCGACGGAAGTCCGGCTGAGCCGGTCGGCGATGAGCGGCACGAACAGGCTGAACTTCGGATACCGCCCTCGCTGGGATTCGTAGATATCCAGCATGCTGTCGATGAGACCGATGTACCAGAACCCTTTTCCTTCCTGATACTCGAGGGACTTCTCCTTGCTGAAATCCTGGTGGAGCCTGGATCGAATGTGAATCTCGCCGCAAGCCCGGACAAGATGCTCGTAGAGAGTGACCCTCCAGTTGGGATAAGCCTGCCTCTGCATCATCCTCTTGATGGGCTCGAACAAGGCGATGGATTCCTCGAAGCGTTCGTAGTTCCGGTCTACCAGGGGATTCACGAAGGGATGGCTCCATTCGTGCAGCGTCATGTTCTCGAGGTAGTCGAGACAGGCGAAGGTCGTACGCTCGCCCTTGAGGGAACATGGACCGACCACGGCGTACAGGTCACATTCCCCGCCGGTCTCTATTGGAATCCCGTAGTTCCCCGAAAACAAGGGCGAGAGAACGAAATTGTAGGCGTTCCTCGACTCGCCGTAGAAGTCTTCGAGCGCCTGGACATAATCCTTCCCGGCCAACAATGACTCGACCTCGGCGGTCAATGTGTCATACAAGGGCTGATGGGCTTCGTAGAACTGCATGAAACCCGTCTCGCGCGCGAAGTCCCTGAGCTTGGCGGCGAATTCCATGAGGTTCTCCTCGCCGCCGGCCCTCTTGATCAAGTAGTCCGAATACGGGCTCCTTTGGACCAGCTCCGGAGGATCGCCGTGGTGGAGCATGAACTGAACCGGCGCGTCGTAGGCGAAGTCCGCGGTGGTGAGGCTTTCAGCATATGTCACGGCCGGGTGGTCCCCGAACTCTCCGAAATACCGGCCGACGTCGTCCTTGTATGCGGTGTTGCTCTTTATGTGCCCCTTTTGAGCCCAGGGCGTGAAGTGCTGAACCACCGCGAGCAACTCGATTCGGGGGTCGACCGTTACGGAAAGCCTCTTCGGCGAAAGGTTCTCTGAGCCGCCGGTTGCTTCGCCGGCTTCGCCCGCTCCTCGCGCAGCGGCTGAGCCGACAAGGCCCGCCAGCAGCAAGCCCATCCAGATCCCCGTTGTGATTCTGTCTGTAATCTTGCTCATCGTTTACCTCCTATCGGTCGCCGGCTCCGGCGCTGACGGCCTCACCCGGCCCGGCGCCTGATGTCGCATCCACGGTTCCCCTGGGCCGGGAAGCGAGTCCTGTACGCGGCGAGACGTCCACGGACGCGTCCGCCCACGCTCGGCGTGGTCGGGTCGCGCCGGGACGGGCCGAAAGGCCCCGAACTGGGTGATCGCAGGTTGCAGCCGGAACGGCGGGGTCATGCCCCGGGCGGTCACGGCGAACGCCGCGCGCGCTTGTGGGATGGCTGTCTGTCTGCAGCGACACTTGCAGGACTGCGGTTGAGGCAAGTGTCATTTGGATTTCCTCCGCTCCATTGAGATGGACGCCCCCGGCGTGCGTATTGTTTCGGTGCGGCGGGAGAAAACGAGCCGGGCTGAAACAAATCCGGCGCCCTCGGCGTCCGTGCAGGGTGGAGGGAGAAACGGTTTGCAGAGCGGGCCGCGTCTCCGGCAGAACGAAACGAGGAGGGAATGAGCAATGGGCATCTTCTTCAGTCCTTTCGTGATCCCCGTGGTGTTTTTCGTCTGCGCCTGCATCGTCAGCATAATCGCGATGGTACTGAGCTCGCGGGCGAAGGAGCGCCTGCACAAAGAGCGCATGTACCTGCTCGAGAAGGGGATGGAGATCCCGCCGGAGCTCTACGACACCCGCAAGCCGGAAACAAAGGAGCGCCGGAACGGTTACAGGGCCGGCAGGGTCTGGCTCATCATACTCGGCCTGCTCTTCACGTTCATCGGCATCTCGGTGGTGATCATGCTGCTGGTGCAGGGCCAGGGCGGGAACGCCGCGGGCGGTCTCGTGCCCATCGGCATCGGCGCCGCCTTCCTGGTCGCCGAGAGGATAATCGCTCGGATAGTAGCCCAACCTGAGCAATAACCAGGGGTCAGAGCTCAAAATGCACAGCTGGTCCCACCGCAGGCCCTGACGGGCGCCCCCTGGCACGCTTCGGAACGGAGTTGCCGGCGGGCGAGTACGGCGCGCCCGCGCCGGCCGAGTGCGGCTTCAGCAACATGTAGGCCGAGATGTCGGCGCAGAATGCCCGGTGCGGGCTGATTGTGCATTTTGAGCTCTGACCCCATGGGTGACCCCATGGGAATGTGACTTGAAGCGGCGTTGTCTAAGGGGTAGAAGGGAAGTGGTGGAAATCCTAGTAGGGAAGAGGCTCGGCTTTGACCGACCAAGAACTCATCGCAGCCGCCAGAGACGGTGATGACACCGCTTTCAAGGAGCTTGTCATGCGATACGAGCAGGTAGTCGCCGCCACGGTGAACGGCATGCTGGGAAACTGCCCGGAAGCCGAGGACGTCGGCCAGGAGACGTTCATTCGCTTCTACAAGGCGCTCGGCAGCTTCCGCGGCGACTCGAGCGTGAAGACCTACATCACGCGGATCGCCATGAATCAAGCCATCAACGAGTTGAGACGGAGGAAGCGCAGGGCGAGGGTGTTCTCGAGCACGCCCGCCGAAGACCTGGCCGACATGCCGACCGCGCGCCCGGCCGAATCCGACGGCCCCGACAAGGAGCTCATCGGGCAGGCGATCGAGAAACTCGACGATGACTTTCGCGCGGTGCTTGTGCTTCGCTTGATGGATGGATACTCCACGGCCGAGACGGCCGAGATACTTGGCATACCGGTCGGGACCGTGCTTTCGAGATTGTCACGGGCACAGAAGAAACTGAGGGCCCTGTTGAAGCCTGCCGCTGGGGGGCGATGATGGACGAGCGAATACTTGAACTGCTCTACAGGTCGTTCGACGCCGGGCTCGGCCCGGAGGAGACGGCCGAGCTGGAGTCGGCGCTGGCCGGGTCGCTCGAGCTCAGGCGCGAGCGCGACCGCCTGCTCGCGGTCCGGGATGCGGTCATGTCGAGCGCGGCAAGGTCGTTCGGGCCGTTCTTCGTCGAACGCGTGATGAGGGCGATCCGCTCGGAGCGCGAGAGGCAAGCCGAGGGCGCCCGCTTCTCCGAATCCTTGGTCTCCGCCTTCCGGCGGGTCGCACTCGTCGGCGCCGCGGTCGCCGCATTTCTTTTCATCTACAACATGAAGCAGGGCGGAAGCGTGTCGGTCACGGCGGCCTTCGGGGCGGGCGGCGGTGCCACCATCGAGGAGGTCTTGACCGCCCCTGTCGAGGAGACCCTGGAGGAACTCTTATGAAGACCAACACCAAGACGGTGCTCATAATCGTGGCCACATTGCTTATCGGGATGCTCATCGGGGTCCTCGGTAGCGGATTCGTGGTCCACAGGTTCGTGAGCCGCGCGGTAGAGATGCGGCGGCAGGACGTCTTCGTGGAGCGCCTGATGGACGTCATAGACCCGGCGCCCGATCAGGAAGCGGAGGTGAAGGGTATTCTCGACAGGCATGCCGAGCGCTTTTCCGACATCACGGACGAGTTCCACCGGGAGACGTCGGCGCTTTTCGATTCTCTCCGGGCCGATCTCGATCCGGTCCTTACCGACGAGCAGAAGGCGCGGCTCGAGGAGAGGCACCGGAGATTCGGTCGCCTGATGGGATGCGGCCGCCCTTCGCCCGCCCGCAAACCCGGGGGCAAGTGCCCCCCGCCCCCGCCCCCGCCTCGGGGTGGCGGCGAGTAGGCGGGAGATTCCGGGAATGTGCACACACTCCTGTCTGTCTAATGTTATGAAACGCGAATACGGGATCAGGATTAAGGAAGGGAGGTGATGAGGAAGTGAAGTCAAGATGTGGAGTGATTCTCGTAACCCTGGTGGCGGTGGTTCTGATTGCGGTGGCGGCGGGTTACGCGGGACGTGGTGACGGCTGCGGGCATCGTCCTCCGTTTTTCGATCAGCTCACCGAGGAGCAGCGTGACGCGATAGGGCATCGTCCTCCGTTTTTCGATCAGCTCACCGAGGAGCAGCGTGACGCGATACATGACAAGGTCGCGGAGATGAGGGATGCCGGGGCGTCATGGGGAGAGATCCGCGACGCGATGCACGAGATGCTGTCGGGCTGGGGTATAGAGGTTCCGGAGCATCGCGGCCGCGGTCATGGTGACGAGTGTCGTGGCGGACGTGGGCATCGTCCTCCGTTTTTCGATCAGCTCACCGAGGAGCAGCGTGACGCGATACATGACAAGGTCGCGGAGATGAGGGATGCCGGGGCGTCATGGGGAGAGATCCGCGACGCG
>JALGWA010000378.1 GCA_025774425.1 bacterium | reverse complement strand
TGCCAGACACCTTCGATGTCGCAAACGGCTGCACGCTCTTCTTCGACCCCAGGTACGATACCGAGTGCAAGTACGACTATTTCTATGTCGACTTCTGGAACGGCGACTCCTGGGTCACGCTTGCCACCTTCAACGCTACGAGCAACAACCCGGGCCCCGAATGCGGTTACGGGGGAGGTGGCAGCCCCGATTACTGGGAGAACACCGACATAGACCGCCTCACCAACGTCGACTGGCAGGAGCGTGCGGACCCGTCGCGGCCGGCGTTCGTGGCGGAGATCGACTCCAGCCAGTACTCCTACGCGGCCGGCCCCATGTTCCGCTGGCGATTCGTCTCCGACGGCGCATGGAGCGACGCCGACGGCAGGGGCGACACCGACGGCGGCGCATGGATCGACAATGTCCGGGTGCACGGGGACGCCGGGCAGTACGTGGAGGACTTCGAGAGCGGCGTGCTGGACACGGCCTGCTGGAGTCTCCCCGACCCCGCCGGGCGCATGGACTACTGGTACATCACCCATGATCCGGACCCGCCTTACGAGGGCGGCGACGGCGGGAGCCGTTGGGGCTGCACGACGGACTCGTCCATGGTGTACCGGGCGCGGCCGCTCAACGGCTACAGGGCACCCTACAGGAACGGCTGGTATTACAGGCTGATGACTCCCTCGATTCCGATCCTGAACACCGGCTGCGTCTTCCAGTTCGACGAATATGAGTGTTACAGCCTCGAGACATGTGACTATACGGACCGCAAGGTTCGCTTCTACGACGGCGACTATGATACGTGGTGCCCATGGACGAGCATCAGCGGCTTTATCATCACCCCCCCATGCGCGGCATTCTTCGACCGCCAGGAGGAGGTAACCCCGTTCTACGGCGCGAGCGCCGAGTCGGTACAGTTCTGCTGGGAACTCGTGGACGTTTCCAGCCCCGGAGACTTCTGCAGGGGGAAGCACAAGGGCACCGACTTCCAGGTCGACAACGTCTCCGTCGGCTTCTTCGATGCCCACGCCACCAGGTTCTCCGCCCGGGGCATCGACATGCTGCAGGACATGTTCTTCACCGACCTCTGCGCCTTCAGCTCGCGGTTCGACGCCTACGACGAGGACACCCTCGACTACTACGCCGGCGGGGCCCATCCCTACCCGGCGTCGAGCCAACTGCTTGTCACCGTAATCGACGAGGATCTCATACAGTCGGTGGAGCTCCTCGGGTCGCTGGATGAGGGCGGATCATGGGCCTCGGTTCCCATGACGCAATACCAACCCCATGACCCCCAGGAGCCCGACCTCGGGGGCGACTACTACGCCACGTTCTGCCCCTCGACCTTCGGGCTAGCGGAGTGGGATACGGGAACGGTCGTCTGGTACTGCGTGAGGTGCAAGGATGACCTCGGCAATACGGAGTACTTCCCCGGAGCGGCCGACCCCGGGAGCCCTCATCATACGGGAACGGCGGAGGACTATTTCGAGTTCTCCATTCTGCCGCTTTACCCGCAGGACTATGCCGACACCAGGATACTCCTCGTCAACGGCTTCAAGAGGTCCGAATACGATCACTCGCCCTGCCTGGAGAGAATCGACAACCTCGTCGAGCTGGATGACGTTTACGAACAGACGCTAACCGACGCAGGCTATTGCTTCGACGAATACGACATAGGGGGCGCGGGCAGCAACGTGCACGTGCACTACCTCTGCACATGGAATACGGACTATGATGCCGTCGTGTGGTTCACCGGACCGTATTACTCCAACTACCTCTTCGACGCCGAGGCCCAGAGGGCGATGAGAGACTACCTCGGCCTCGGCGGCAAGGTGGTGCTCTTGGGAGACAGGATCGCTTACTGCGCCGCGCCTGGGAGCGAAGGCGGTGCAGGCGAAGACTCCCTCGGCGGCGAGTTCCTCAGCGGCATCATGGGAGCGGACTATCTGGGCGAGATGGCATCGCCGTTCGAGAAACCCTATCTCTACTGCGCCGGAGCGGGGTCGGTGACCGTATTCGGAACACCCACCGCGGTCCGCTTGGATACCCTGCTCGTCTACCGCGAGTGCCCATACGAGCACTACTCGGACATGAGCTGGATAAGGGCGGAGGAGGCACCGCCGCCGGATTATGCCGTGCAGCCGCTCGTCGAAGCCCTCAACCCCGACGTTCCCGAAGCAGACATGGTCGTCTATTCCGAGTACCGGAACGTCGGGCAATCCGTGCTGGTGAACTTCGATCTCAGCGGAACGGCCAACCACACATCCACATACTGCGTGGGCGCGAACCCGATGGCGCCCGGCTATGAGCCCGGCGTCTACGAGGGCCGCGTCGACCTCATGCGCCTCATCCTGGAGGACATCTTCGGCCTGCCGCCGTCGGGGGGCGGCATGGCGGGAAGCGAGCGGGACCCCGGCTCCACCTGCGACTACATGCTCGCCCGGAGCACACCCAACCCGTGCGTCACGACGACCTGGGTACGCTTCGAGATTCCGCGCAGGGCCGACGTGAACCTGGCCGTCTACGACTGCGCGTGCTCGCGAGCGGGGTCTTCGGGCCCGGCCGGCACAGCGTATCCTGGGACGGGCGCAACACCTCGGGGCGGCGCGTCTCCGCCGGGGTCTACTTCTACAGGATGCAGGTCGAAGGTTTCACCGCCACCAGGAAGATGCTGGTGTTGAACTAGGCGGAAGGAAGCACTCGGTCGCGCGTCGCGCATCCGGCCGCGGCATGAGGCCCCTGGAACGAACTTCCCCCGAAACCCGGACGCTTGGGCGGCGCCTCCCGGCGCCCGGTGTTCGACCACATGTGCATACCGAGGCCCGGCCCGGCTTTTCGGCTTTTGGGGCGCAAGCGGATTCGGTATAGTGTAAGTGATGCGCAGACTCTTCCATGTATTGCTGCTTACGGCGTCGGTATGGGCCTCGAGCGCGCCTCATGTCCACTCCGCCACGCCCGTGTCGGTGGAATTCGGCTATCTCAACACCAACAGCGACAACCACGGATCCGGATTCCTCTGGGGCGCCACGGTGCGCGGCGACCACAGGCTCACCTTCGGCGTGGCCGTCCGCTTCTACTCGACCACGGTCAAGCTCGAAAGCGATGTCAACCCCGGGACATTCTGGGCCGAGGACAATTTCCGCCTCTTCTCGCTCTCCCCATACGCCTACTTCGGCCTCTTCAAGGGAAAGCCCGGTCAACAGGTCTTGATCGGAGCCGGACCCCAGGTCCACTTCGTAAACGCGACGCGTTCCATATTCATGGCCAGGACGTCCGTGGGCGCCAGGGACAGCCGGCTCGGCTTCGGCGGACTCGTACGTTA
>JALGWA010000008.1 GCA_025774425.1 bacterium | reverse complement strand
CTGAAGAAAGGCTCGAATATGGTGTCTATCTTGTCCTCGGGTATGCCCGTCCCCGTGTCGGAGACGACGATGTCGAACTCCGTGTCCGACCTCCTCGCCGCGGAGACTTCCACCCTCCCGCCCTCGGGAGTCGCCTCGATGGCGTTCCCGACGATGTTGAGAAGCGCGCGCTTGGACTGCCTGACGTCCAGGTTGACCTTGTCGAGGGACTCATCGGTCTCGAAGATGAGTTCGACCCCCGCGGCCGCCGCCCTGTCGGCGACGAAGGACCTCAGGTCCTCCATGAGGGCTGCGAGGTCGACCTCCTCGTAATCGGGCTCCCTGCGCTTGGAGTAGTCGAGCATGTCGAGCACTAGCGTCTTGAGGAAGCCGGCGTTGCGGTCCAGCATCTCCCAGCCCTTCTCGAGCTTCTCCGGATTGTTGGCCTCGAGGGCGCGCCTGGCTATGAAGAGCCCGCCGTCGATGCCGTTCAGGACGTTCTTCACGCAATGCGCCACGCCGGAGACGGTCTGGCCGATCGCGGCGAGCCGCCTCGCCTGTTCGACCTCGTCGTAGAGGCGGGCGTTCTCGAGGGCGATGCTGACCTCGGACGCGAGGCCGGTGAGCAGTCTGAGGTCGTCCTCGCTGAAGGTTATGCCGCCCCTGCCCGAGGAGACCTCCACCATCCCGATGACGGTGTCGGCTGCCAGCAGCGGCACGCACATGATGGATTTGATCCTGAGGTCCTGCAGACTCCTGGATTCGGCGAAGCGCTCGTCGGAGGTCGTGTCGGTGCACAGCACGGCGCATTTGTCCCGGAGAACGGAGCTCATCACGGTCTTCGACAGCCGGACCTCGCCCGGCTCGCCCTTTCGGTCGAGGGCCGCGATCGGCACTATCTCGCGGCTCATCCTGTCCTCGACCAGTACGACGGCGCGGTCGGCCTTGTCGAACACCCTGAGCAGCATGTCGAGGAAGGTATCCGCGATATCCGCCGTGCCCAGCCTGCCGCAGAGCCGTCGGCCGAGCTCATACAGGCTCGAAAGCCTCTCGGTGGCGGCCCCGGGATCGACGTCGCCCTGCTTGATGTCCTCGGCCCGCCCTATCCTGCCCGCGTCCAGGGACGTGACGATGGTCGCCTCGCCGCGGTGCCCCGCGGCCCCCTCGACCTCGCTCCCGCTGTCCGGAAGGCCCTCGAGCGTCAGCGTGAACTTGCCTATGACTATCCGGTCACCCGATCTCAAGCGCCTGCGGGCGACCTTCTGTCCGTTGACGTAGGTCCCGTTTCTCGAACCCAGGTCCTCGATGAACGCCCCGTCGTCCCCGATCTCGAGCCTGGCGTGCCTTCTCGAGATCGTCTTGTCATGGAGCATGATGTCGCAGGACTCATGCCGCCCGAGGACGTATGCACCCTGCTCGGGCGCCACCTCGTCCACCTTCTTGCCGCCTTCGGTGATCACTATTCTCATCGAACCGTTGCCCTCGCTCCTAGCGCCTCGGCCGCGCCGGGCGGTTCCGCCCCCGGTCTGCGCGGCGCATCATCCATCTTACACGCTTGTCCCGCTGGTTGCAACGCACACGTGCCGCCCATATTGTTGTTGACATCACTTCGACCTACCGGCATAATCTACACCTAAACCAGCCGGCAAACCAAGCCAGTAACAGGACCCAAGGAGGTATGGAGTATGCCCAAGAAAGTGCTGCTAATCGATGACGAACCTGACGCCGTCGACTTCGCCAAGGAGATCATAGAATCCATGGGCCACACCGTCGTATTCGCGCATGACGGCGACAGCGGCCTGGAGAAGATGCGGCTGGAGAAGCCCGATCTCGTGATCCTCGACGTCCAGATGCCGGGCAAGGACGGCTTCCAGGTATTCAATATCATCAAGCAGGACGACGACCTCAAGGCCACACCGGTCATCATGCTGACCGGCATAAAGGAGAAGGTAGGCCTCGGTTTCTCGGCGGACGACATGGGCGAGTACATGGGCAAGAAGCCCGAGGCATACGTCGAGAAGCCCATCGAACCCGGGAAGCTCCAGGCAGCGGTCAACGAGGTGTTCGGCGCCTAGCACCGCGCCTCGGCCCCCATCATGGGCTCCGCGCCCCGGCGCGGAGCTCCTCCACGTGCCGGCACAGCGCCCTTGCCGGGCTTCCTACTTGAGAACCACGAGCTTGGCCGCGACCGGCCCGCCCGAAGCGTATCTCACGAAGTAGATGCCCGGTGAGACATAGGCGCCGTCGGAGCCCTTGAGATCCCATTCGACGCCCGACTCGGGCACTTCGAGGTCGGCCACCACCCGGCCCCGGGCGTCGATCACGTAGACGCGGTCAGCGCTCTTGGTCCGCGCGGCGAATCTAACGCTCCCGCCTATCCGGACGGGATTCCTGAAGGCCTCGAACCCGGGCTCCTCATCCGTGCGCGGAACGCCCGAAGCCAGCACTTCGATGTCCTCCCTCTGGCTCCACTTGCTCCACTGCCCCTCGGCGTCGCAGGCCTTGACCTCGTAATAGTACATGCCGACATCCCTGCCGGTGACATCGAAATGGGTCTCGGCGATGTTGTCGCTCAAGACCGCCGACGAATCGAACTCCTGCACGGGATGGATGTCGTCCACGTAAATCCCCTCCCCGAGCACGTAGCCGTCGGTCTTGTAACGGAAGCGCACGATGGTCGTCGTGTCGGCGAACGCGCCGAGCGGGAAGACGGCCTCCACCCAGCCGCCGGAGCTGCCGGTGATGCCGTTACCGGCGTTCTGGCCGTTGGGATTGTACGTCGTCGTTATGTTACCCGGTATGGACCGGAAGGTCGTCCCTCCGTCGGTCGAGACTTCGACATAGGCATAGTCCCAGTCCTCTTCGATGTCATACCAGCACCAGAACTTGAGCGTATCCGAAGCCTCGACGTCCATGCCGTACTTGTACATGAATGTCGAGTTCCTGTCGTTGGTCTTGCCGCCGTAGAAACTCGTCGTCGAGCTGTGGTACCTCGTCGTCTTGAGCAGCCACTTGTTCTTGATCCAGTGTATCCAGTCGCTCTCGCAGTCGTCGAGTATGCGGCTCGGGCCCGTGCGCTCGACCAGCGAGTACTTGACCGCCGGGTTGATCGTGTCGGGGTCAGGAGTCGACCAGGACACCGTGTAGGCGCCGTCGTCGCTGTCGGTCAGGGGATCGAGCGCGGGTATCGCCGGCGGCAGTATGCGCCTCGGCTGGTCGGCGTAATCGGCGAAGACGAGCGCGGGCTCGAGGTTCTCCTCGCAGAGCGGCGTGATCTCCGACTCGGGCGGATAGAACTCGTCTCCGACCTCGACGGTGAGGAAGTAGACCTTGTCCTTGGTCGTCCGTTCGCCCCACATCCAGTCGTCGGTCCCGCCGTTGGCCGGATAGAGATCCGTGATGGGGCCGGCGTAGTAGTTGTTGAACGAAGCCATGCTGTCGGCGAGCCCCTGGAAGACGTCCGCCTCCTCGTTGACGACATAGTCATAACCCCACGGGTAGATGATGAGATCGCCGTAGGAATGGTAGGATATGCCGGTGGAGAACTGGACCGACTCGCAGAGATCCCGGATCGCCCGGCTCTCGGGCTCGGAGAAGGCTGAAGGCCCGCGGTAGGTCTCGTCCGAAGTGTTGGGGCTCGAGCCCTGGTCGTCATAGCCCCACATGTAGCCGTAGTTCCGGTTGAGGTCGACGCCGTAGGTGCCGTCGCCGTTGTCCCTGCGGTTCTTGCGCCAGTCTCCCACATGCTCCACGTACTCGCGGCCGTCCGCGTTGAGGCACGGTATGATGTAGAACTCCCGGTTGTCGACGAGATCGGTGATCCTGGGGTCGGTACCGTAATTGTCGACGAGGTGGAAGAGTATATAGAGCGGCACTTCCGTCGTTATCACCTCGCGCGCATGGTGGAGACCGACGTACAGCACGCGCGGCTCGTCCTCGGTCACGCCGACGTTGTCTGAGACCTTTATGCCGTAAATGGTCCTACCCTCCCAGGTTTCGCCTATCGAGTCGACCCTGCAGATATCAGGGTACAGGGCCTCGATGCTGTCCATCTCGGCATTCACTTCCTCGTAAGTGTGGTACGCGCTCCCTATGCCGAGAATGCCGAGGTTTCTGACGTACTCGTCGACGTCCGCGATGAGGATCTCGTGATTGGGGGCCAGCGCCTTGAGTTCGCCCATCCTGTCCGACGGCACGACGATCTCCGCGAAGCGCTTGTTGGGCCTCCCGGCGACATCATCGAACTCCGAGAGGACGGTCCTGAGGTGATCGAGATTGTCGAAGTAGACGCGTACCAGCACCTTCTCGGCGAAGGCGGACGAGACGAAAACGACCAGAACGAGCATAAAGGCGAGAAATCCGGTGCGGCGCATGAGGCTGCCCTCCTTCTCGAGTCCGATCCTATCCCACAAAACAGGGGCAGCACAGCTGCCCCGCTATCTCCTGCTCAAATCCATTATACTACACATCCAACCCGCTTGTCAACGCCCGCGCGCCTGCGATTGGCGGTCAAGACTCGCCTCGATTTGCCGATATTCACTGTGACAAGCAGCCGGCTTGTGCGGCATGGACATGTTTGCGTTTCCCGACGCGGGCTGAAAGGCGGAAGAACATGGACAAGTTGCTCGTGATATCGCTCGACACCTACAGAAGGGACAACATCGGCAAGGTCGTGAACGGCGTCCCCATCTCGCCCTTCATGACGGCCCTCAAGCAGAACTCCGTCTACTACGACAACTACATCGCCAGCTGCAACTGGACCATCCCCTCATACGCATCGATGTTCACAGGCGAGCCGACGGTCTCGCACAACTTCTGGGGATACAGGCTGTACCCCGGTCAGCCGGTCGATCTCATCTTCGACCGCTTCGTCGAGGCCGAGGTCAGGCCGAGCCTCATCTGCTGCGGCGTGCTCGCGGAATCCGACATCTTCCAGTACCGGAGCGGGCGCTACTTCGCGTCGACCTACGACACGCGGAAGCTGGACGGCATGATCGACATGATCGCAAACAGGCTCAAGCAGAGCGACGTCGTATTCTTCCACACGTTCCTCATGCACGACTACTTCCATCACTACGAGTACTCGTCCGAGCGCTACGGCCTGAAGAGACGCTACGAGTTCATCGACGAGGAGCAGTCACGGGTCATGGGGCGCAAGATGGCCCTCTGGCGTGAACAGCATTTCGCCCTCACCATGGAGGACCTGGACATAGTCGAGAGGATGTACTACAACGAATGCCTCCTCGTCGACGACTTCATGCGCCGGCTCGTAGAGGTCGTCCTGGAACGCTACCCCGGCCTCGAGATACTGGTCAACTCCGACCACGGCGAGTGCTTCTGCCAATGCGGCAAGAGGGCGTTCGACGGCGAGTGGGGCAGGACGGAGAACCCGCTCTGGCATCACAGCACGGGGTTCTGCTTCGAGCAGTTCGAGGTCTTCGCGCTGAGGCACGGGCCGGGACGGGGCGGCGGTGTGGTCGACAGCACCCTCATCGACCACGAGGACTTCCACCAGATGATGCTCTCCAAGTTCTCGCTCCAGGACCGCCCCATCGGCGGCAAGGCGAGGAACCTCATCTCCACGTCATACGCCAAGGTCGGTTTCTGCGGCGTCCACGAGAAGGGGGACATCTATCTCTTCGACCGCAACAAGGACTTCATGTTCATACTCAACGACAACCTCCACACCAATGACGTCGGCGAGCCGATCCCCGACAGGATCGTCGCATACAGGGAACTCTTGAGGTCCCGGAGCAGAGACATCGCGTCCTACGCCGAGGCCGGCGAGGAAGTGAAGGCGCGCCTCAAGGGCTTCGGATACCTGTAGCGACCGCGGCGCCGCCCCTCGCGGCGCGCGGCCTTCAGCGCGCCACGTACGAGAACTGCGCCGTCACTTCGAGAGCGTCCTCCGGAAAGTCATCGGGCAGGGGCATGAAGGGCATCGAGAGTTGGATGGCCCTGACGCTCGTCCGGTCCAGGCTCGAGTGCGTGTCGCTCGCCAGAATGGTGAGGTCGCGCACGGTGCCGTCCCGGAGCACCGTGAAATGCAGTATGTTGATCCCGCTGACGATGCCCATGTGGGTGAAGGCGTAGGGCGGGTGGAGGTTCCTCTCGACCTTCCGCTTCATCGCCAGCATGTAAGGTGCGAAGTCCCACTCGTAGGTGTTGAAACTGACCCCACCCCGCCGCGAGAGGCTGGACACGAGATTCTTGAATTCCCGTGACCCGGCGGAAATCGGATAACGACCGTCCCCGTCCCCCTCCGGCACGATGTCGAGAGCGGCCATGTCCGAGGGCGGAGGCTCGCGCCGGCCCTCGTCCCCCGGTGCAGCCTCGTCGCCGTCGGTCCGCCCCGCCGACTCCAAGGCGACATCGCCCGGCGAATAGGGAATGTCGCGGCTCCGGTCGGTGCGGGGGTCGGTATCGGCGGCCCTGGTGCTCTTGTCCGAGACGAGGACGGTCGGCGACTCGGGCTCCTCGTCCGGGGCGTAGTCGGGCGTCTCCACGACCTCGAAGACGAAACGCTCGTCCTCGCGGGCGGTCTTCCCGCGGCGCTCGCGCTCGATCACGGACTCCGCGGCCACCCACGCGAGAATCAGCAGCACGTGGAACAGCATCGAGACGAGCAGATATATTCTTGTGCTCTTGCCTCTCATGACCTGCCCGGGGAATTATACCCTCCCCTGGGGTATTTAGACGGCGCCCGGCCGCGTACGATTCCCACGGCCCGAGGCCCATGCGACCCCCGCCCCGCACGTGTTTCAACCCCCGCCGCTCTCCCGGGGTTCCCCGCGGCGGGCGGGGCTCAGACCTTCCTGAACACGAGTCCGCCGGCCGCAGGGTCCACATCGACTTCGATACGGCTCCCCTCGGGGAATTCTCCCTCGAGCAGCCTCAGCGCAAGCGGGTTCTGGATCTCACGCTCGATGGTGCGGCGCAGCGGCCTCGCGCCGTAAGCCGGGTCGAATCCTTCCCGGGCGATGTACTCCTTGGCGGCGTCGGTCAGGACGATGTCGATGTGCTTCTCCCCAAGGCGCTTCCTGAGGTCGGCGATCTGCAGGTCGACGATCTTCTTGATCTCATCGAGACCGAGGCTCTTGAATATGCTTATCTCGTCGACCCTGTTCAGGAACTCCGGACGGAAATGAGCCCGGAGCGCCTCCATGACCCGCTTCTTGATCTCCTTGTCGTCGCCCTGAAGATCGCGGATGAACTGGCTCCCGATGTTGGAGGTCATGATGATGACCGTGTTCTTGAAATCGACCGTCCGACCCTTGCCGTCCGTGAGCCTCCCGTCATCGAGAATCTGCAAGAGCAGATTGAACACATCCTGGTGGGCCTTCTCGATCTCATCAAACAGGATCACCGTATAGGGCTTCCTGCGGACGGCCTCGGTGAGGTAGCCGCCTTCCTCGTAGCCGACATAGCCGGGCGGCGCTCCTATCATCCTCGCCACCGAGTGGCGCTCCATGAACTCGGACATGTCCACCCGCACCATTGCGCGCTCGTCGTCGAACAGGAACTCGGCGAGCGCCCGCGCCAGCTCGGTCTTGCCCACACCGGTGGGCCCGAGGAAGATGAAGGAGCCGATCGGGCGGTTCGGATCCTGGAGGCCGGCGCGCGCGCGCCTCACCGCGTTGGATACGGCCTCTATGGCCTCATCCTGCCCTACGACACGCTGCTTGAGCCTTTCCTCCATCTTGACCAGCTTCTCGACTTCGCCTTCCATCATCCTGGCGACGGGTATGCCGGTCCACTTGGATACGATCTCCGCGATGTCCTCCTCGTCCACCTCCTCCTTGAGCATGGCGCCGTCCTTCTGCAGTTCCTGCAATTTCGCGCTCTCGGCCTCGAGGGCCTTGTTGAGCTCGACGAGGTCCTTGTACCTGATCTCGGCGACGCGGTCGAGGTCGCCCGAGCGCTCGGCGGCCTCCTCCTCCATCTTGGCCTTCTCGATTTCCTGCTTTATGTCGCGTATGCGCTCGATGATCTCCTTCTCGGCCTGCCAGTGGGCCTTCATGCCCTTGACCTTCTCCGAGAGGTTGGCCATCTCCTCCTTGACCCTGGCGAGCCTCTCCTTCGAAGCCGCGTCCTTCTCCTTCGAGAGCGCCTGTTTCTCAATCGTCAGCTGCATGATGCGCCGCTCTATCTCGTCTATCTCGGTCGGCATGGAGTCTATTTCGATACGCAGCCGCGACGCCGCTTCGTCGATGAGATCGATGGCCTTGTCCGGCAGGAACCTGTCGGTGATGTAGCGATGCGACAGCATCGCGGCGGCGACGAGCGCCGTGTCCTTTATCTTGACGCCGTGATGGACTTCGTAGCGCTCCTTGAGACCGCGCAATATCGCGATGGTGTCCTCGACGGACGGCTCGCCGACTAGTACGGGCTGGAATCTCCGCTCGAGGGCGGGATCCTTCTCGATGCGCTTGCGGTACTCGTCCAGCGTCGTCGCGCCGATGGCGCGGAGCTCGCCGCGCGCCAGCGCCGGCTTCAGCATGTTGGAGGCGTCCACCGCGCCCTCCGCACCGCCCGCGCCCACCAGGGTGTGGAGCTCGTCGATGAACAGGATGACCCTGCCGTCGGCCTCCCCGATCTCGCGCAGGACCGCCTTGAGCCGCTCCTCGAACTCCCCCCTGAACTTGGCGCCGGCGACGAGCGCGCCGACATCGAGGGCGATCAGCCGCTTGTCTTTCAACGTCTCGGGCACGTCGCCGGAGACCAGCCGCTGGGCCAGTCCCTCGACGATGGCCGTCTTGCCCACACCGGGCTCGCCGATCAGCACGGGGTTGTTCTTGGTGCGCCTCGAGAGCACCTGGATCACGCGTCTTATTTCGTCATCCCTGCCGATCACCGGATCCAGTTTGCCCTTTCTCGCCAGGTCGATGAGGTCTCGCCCGAAACGCTCCAGGGCCTGGTACTTGTCCTCCGGATTCTGGTCGGTGACGCGCTGGCCGCCCCTGACCTCCGCCAGGGCCCTGTAGAGGTTGTCCTTGGTCACACCGTTGCGCTTGAGGACCTCGGCGCCGGGACAGGGCGTATCGACTATCCCGATGAGAAGATGCTCGCTGCTCACGTACTCGTCCTTGAGTCTCTCCATCTCGGCGAAGGCGGCATCGAAGGCCTTGCGAAGACTCTGCGACATGTGCGATCCCGACTCGGCGCCGTAGACCTTGGGCAGCTTGGCGATCTCGGCGGCGACGTCCGCGGCCACCGTCTCCGGAACCGCCCCGACCTTCTTGAGAAGCGGGACGACCACGCCCTCGGACTGGTCCAGGAGGGCGGCGAGCAGGTGTTCCGGCGTTATCTCCTGGTTGGAGGCGTCCGTGGCGATGCGCTGGGCGCCTGCAACCGCCTCCTGCGCCTTGATCGTGAATCTGTCGAGTCTCATCCTCCATCCTCCTTGGCCGGGTGCGGCGCGTACGCCTCCCGGCCTGGTCGCTTCAAGGTATGTACATCACCCTCGGGCGGGGCCTGAACAGGCTGAAGACGGCGATTCCCCCGATGAAACCGCCTATGTGCGCCCACCACGCCACGCCGCCGTAGACGCCCGAATGCGACAGCGAAAAGGCCCCGCTCGCAAGTTGCACGATGAACCAGAATCCGACGACGACCAGCGCGGGCACGGTCATTAGATGCAGAAACAGGAAGAGCGGAATCACGACCAGGATGCGGGCCATCGGGTAGGAGACCACGTAGGCGCCCAGGACGCCGGCTATGGCCCCGCTCGCGCCCACCGCGGGCACCGCTGAAGACGTGTTTGCGAGGAAATGGCTGAAGTTCCCCACGAGCCCGCATGTGATGTAGAAGGCTACGAATTTCACCGGTCCGAGCCTGTCCTCGACA
Source organism: bacterium (assembly GCA_025774425.1). Classification (GTDB taxonomy): domain Bacteria; phylum Arandabacterota; class Arandabacteria; order Arandabacterales; family JALGWA01; genus JALGWA01. The sequence goes on along the minus strand of JALGWA010000008.1, from coordinate 3,547 downwards.
TTGTCGCCGAAGATCCACAGGTACCACATGTTCCCGATGAGGTGGAACCAGCCGCCGTGCATGAACATGGACGTGAAGAAGGGCAGGACCCTGCCCTGCGCCGCCTGCGCCGGGACGAGCCCGAAGCTGGCGAGCGCGCCGGCGGCTCCCGCCGGATCGGTCAGGCGCTGGCCGAACTGGATCACGAAGATCGCGGTGTTGAGGACTATCAGCCCCAGCGTGGCGTACGGATAGGCCCTCGAAGGTACATCGTCCCTGATCGGAAACATCTGCTCTGACCTGCATCAAGGTTTCCCCGACCTTAGAGGCGACCGGGGATCGTGTCAACCCAATACGCCGCCGTTGCGCGGGCCCCGCGGCCGCGACTAGCGAAGCAGCACCAACCCCGCGGAGAGCTTGCGCTCCCCGGTGTCGATCCTCACGAAGTAGACGCCCGGCGACACGAGGCGCCCGCCTTCATCCCTTCCGTCCCAGGTCAATTCGTGCCGTCCGGCGGGCAGCGTCGACGCCAATACAATCCTGACCAATCGGCCCTCGACGTCGTAGACCCCCGCCCGCACCCGGCCTACCCCTCCGAGGGCAAAGCATATCCTCACCTTCCCCCTCATCGGATTCGGAAAGACCCCCACCCCGCGGTCCCCGGCCCGAGCCCCGTCCCATACGCCCCCGGCGGGGTCCGGCACGGCGAGCTCGGCCACCGTCGCGACGGCCATCCTGGCCACGTTGGCCGCGAAGGCCATGTTGAGGTTGCCGAGCGTGTCATTCTTCGTATGGTAGTAGGGATAAGGCAGCCCGCGGTCATCCATGCCGAGAAGCGCGTCATATCCTGCGTTCCAGAACGACGAGTGATCGCTCAAGGTCATGGTCGCATCGATGATCTCGAGGGTCGGAAGACCCGGTACATAGGCGGCGGCGCAGTCCGCGGCCAGTTCGACGAGCCACCGCGAAGCCGGGTTTCCGATGATGTCTATGTCCTCGGGCGCGACGTCCTCGTAGCCCGTCATGTCGAAGTTGAGGACGCCTGCTATCTCGTCGCCCCTCCTGGCGGCGTCGGCGGCGTACTCGCCGCTCCCGTATATGCCCTGTTCCTCCCCGGAGAAACACACGAACTTCACGGTCTTCTCGAAAAGGCGCGGCGCCAGCACCCTCGCCGCCTCCAGCACCGTCGCCGTGCCGCTCGCGTTGTCGTCGGCGCCCAGCGCGAGGTTCTCGGGGTCGTCGGAGGTACAGTCGAAGTGGCCGCATATCACGACCTGCCCGCTCGATGAAGTGCCGGGCTTGGCGCCCACCACGTTCTTCCACTCGATCACCTCGTCGGCCGGGAGATTCCCGCGCTGGCTCTCCCACGTCCCGCCGCCGTCCGAGGTGTGGAGGATGGTGCCGCCGTAGCCGACCGCCCAGCCCTCGACGGAGTCGACGAAATCCACCGACCGCAGGCCGAACAAGGTATAAGTCGGCTGCATGGTCCACGTGGCGCCGCCGTCCGAGGTGTGGAGAACGGTGCCGCCCAGGCCGACCACCCAGCCCTCGAGGGCGTCGACGAAGCACACCCCGTAGAAGTACGGATTGGCGTCCTCCGGCAGCGGCAGGGGGACCCAGGTCGCGCCTCCGTCCACGGTCTTGAGGACCGTCCTTCCCCCGCCCGCGATGTAGCCCGTCCCGGCGGCGAAGCCGATGTCGTAAAGGTGCTCGCCCGTGCCGCTGGAAACGGCCGTCCACGAGACGCCGTCCCAGGCGAGCACGACGCCGTGCTTTCCGCAGGCCCAGCCGCGATCGGGCGCCGAGAAGCAGAGGCCGTAGAGATCGGCCCTCGCCCCGCTCGGGACCAGCGACCACGTCCCGCCGCCGTCCACCGTATGCAGTATCACGCCCGCGTACCCGGCCGCCCAACCGTCGACGGAGTCCAGGAAGCATATTTCCCTCAGAGTTGCGGTCGTCGGCGTCGCCTGCGCGGCCCACGTCGCCCCGCCGTCGGAAGTGTGGCGGATGACGCCGCCGGCGCCGCACACCCATCCCTCGACGGAGTCGATGAAGCACACGTCGTGGAAAGTGTTGAACGCGGCGCCCTCGATCTGCTTGGTCCAGGACCCGCCGCCGTCGGCCGTGGCGATCACGCATTGATCGCTGCCGGCGATCCAGCCGCGCTCGCAGTCGAGGAAGCATGAGGCGTAGCAGTCGAACGTGCTCACGGCATAGTGATGGTATTCGACGTCGAGGCCGTATGATTCCATTCTCCCGAAGATGTACTCGGCCGCGCGGTCGATCCCGGGGCTGTACGAATACCTGGTGCGAAGCGTATCGACGACACCACCGATCACGACGGGCCGGGCGCCGCTGAGCTCGGAGATGTACCTCGTCAGCGTGTCCTGTGAAACGGCGCTCACCATCGCCTGAACGGCCGGCGAAGGGACGATAGTCCCGGGCTCGCCTGCCTTCCGTTCCACCGCCGGGGGGAAGGGCCTGGGAAAGAGCCGCTCCTTCTCGAAGGCCGCCGGCCCGGGGCTCCTCGCCCCACCCTCCCGCACGACGGCGAGATACCTTCCTCCGCCGAGGCCGATGAGCGCGGGCGGGACGACCATGTCGCTCGCGGACCCGCGGGCCCTGAGCAGGAACACCTCGTCTCCCGGCTCGAGGTCCGCAACGGTTCGGAAGCGCACACCGGCAGCCGCCAGCCTCGAGACGGCGGGCTCATCACCCATGACGAGATACTCGTCGCCGAGGTCGGCGAGGTAGAGCAGCCCGGCCCCGCGCAGCCATTCGACGGCCACCGGCCTGCCGACCGCGGCGATGAAGCATTCCTCCCCGGCGGCCGCGGCCCCGGCCAGAACCATACACACGATGAGGTACCAGACCATGCGCACCGACATGTACCGTCTCCTTTGCACTCCGGCTCCCTACCTACAATTATAATACGAAACGCATGTCCCCAACAACCCGCCCGGGCGGTGTATCAGGCTGTGCGTGCCGGGGTCCGACCCCATTTAGGTATTGTGCCGCGCGTCATATGCGGATAGCATTGTGGAAAAGGGAGCGAGGGAGAGCATGAAGAGCGAACGAAAGGCCTTGATTTACCTCCTGTTCTTCGTATCGGGAGTCGCGGGACTCATATACCAGGTCGCCTGGGCACGGATGTTCATCACCGTGTTCGGCAACACCACCCAGGCTGTCTCCACGGTGCTCGCCGCATTCATGGGCGGACTCGCGCTGGGCAGCATCGTGATCGGCAAGCGGGCCGACAGGTTCTCGAGACCGATCCTGTCCTACGGTGTTCTCGAGGTGCTCATAGGCGCCTACGCCCTCGCGCTTCCGGTATTGCTCGTACTGCTGCAGCGAGGCTATGCCGGAGTCTACGGGGCCTTCGGCGGAAACACGCTGCCGCTCGCACTTACCCGGTTCCTGCTCTCCTTTCTCATGGTGCTCGTACCCACCACGCTCATGGGTGGAACTCTGCCCGTCCTCAGCAGGTACGCAGGCAGAGAGCTCGACCGGATAGGCAAACGCATAGGCGGTCTCTACACGGTCAACACGCTGGGAGCGGTGCTCGGTA
>JALGWA010000007.1 GCA_025774425.1 bacterium | reverse complement strand
TGATCGTCACGCTGCTGATGCCGTCCTCCCCGTCGTCGAGAAGACCGTCCTCGTCCTCGTCGAGGAACACATTGCCCGCGATCGTCCCGGTTTCAGTCGCCGGAAGGAGGTAGAAATCGACGACCACCGTATCGCCCTCGCCGGCGAGAGTCCTGTCGACCGATGTCGGGCCCACAGCCACGTAGCCGACGGGAACCTCCATGGTGATGGAGTACGTATTGACGGGGACGAGGAAGGCGTACGTACCCATGTGAGAGGTCGTGTCGCGCTCCCCGCTGTTCAGGAACACTTCGACGTCGGCGACACCGTCTCCGGTAGCCTCAGGCGGGTCGCCCTCGTACAGGATGACGCGGCCGAGAATGCTGCCGTAGCCCCCCATGGCCCGGTCGCCGAAATAGGCGGACGCGGTCGTCCCCTTGACGGCGTTGACGGCCACTGCGTTGGGGGTGGTCGAGGAGTAGCCCGTCGGGTCGGTTTCCGTGACCGTGTAGCTGCCGGGATCGACGCGGAACGCGAACGTGCCGTCCGCACCGGTGACCCTCTGCATGCCGTTGTTGAGCACTACGATCGCACCTGCAACGCCCCCCTCGTACGCGTCCTTCTCGCCGTCACCGTCGAGATCGTCGAACACGACCCCGGCGATCCGGGCGACCTTCGAAGGCTCGTTCCTGACGTCCGCCTCGGACGACATCACGGTCTCGCGATAGCCGTCGTTCGAGCCGAGTCGCCGGTCCTGGCTCCTCGAGGTGCCGATCGCGGTGACGGCCACTCTCGTGATTCTGGGAAGATTGGCGGCGCTGACCGGGCCGAGCATGGCGATCTCGGACTGGTCGAGCTCACCGTCGCCGTTGGTGTCCCCCCATAGCGCATCCGGAGTCGACTCGTCGTCGTCGTGATCGTACCAGTACTCGAAGAGGGGCGGAGGATACGAGCCGTCTTCATAAGGGTCCGGACCCCTTATCAAGGCTATGGGCTCGTTCGCGCCTCCGTTGCCCGAACCGTCGTACCCGTAGACCTGCCTGACGAGCAGGTAGTCATGGGGATTGGCGGTGTCCTCGATGTCGTCATCGGATGCGTCTGCAGCATCCACGGTCCCGTCATTGCTCGAATCGAGCGTAAACCTGATCGTCTCTGCGCCCGTGCCGAACGTCCGGGGCGGAGCATAGAGAACCGTACCCGAAGCAGGCACAGTCGCGGGGCTCGCGGCCGTGTTTATGGCGGCGGGATAGCCCGGGGTGCCGCCATCGTCGCTGGCGGGTTCGATGTTGGCGTTGAATATCAGGTCATAGCCGTCGGCATACACTATGCCGGACTGCCCGTTGGCATGGTCAATCTCATAGCCGAGGGAACGAATGTCCCTGACTGCGAAATCCACGGCGACCCTGGCGTTCTGCTGCGCCTCGGAGTCGAGACTGGCCACCCTCGACGCCCTTCCGCCGCCCATCAGCATCTGAAGCAACGGGACGGCGAGAAGCGTCAGGATCGCCACGACGACGAGCATTTCGATCACCGTGAAGCCCTTTTCTCGGTTCTTGCCTTGCACTCCTGATCATCCCCTTCTTCAATCTCGCCTGTAACTTACCAGGGTTACGGACCTCGTTTCTTCTCCGTGGGGATACTCCACGGTCACTTGCAGTCGTTTCATGTCAGGCACCGGTACGTCGTCCGTAACGGTCCATCGCCTCATGAAGCTCGAGCGGATCGGGTTGTCGGGATCATTATGCGTACCGGCATTCAGGTCGGCGGAGGCGCCGTCGATCTCCAACAGCTCCTCCATCTTCTCCCGGGCGAAGTCGGTCGCCGTGGTACGCATCCGGCTCTCGTTGAGGCCGGCCGTGCTCACGGGGAACAGATTGGCGAGCCCCAGGAAAGCGAAGCCGATGATCACGCACACAATCAACAATTCGATCAGTGTCAGACCCTTTTCATTCACGACAGCTCTCATTGCCGATCGCCTCCATCGGGACGCAACAACGTTCTCATCTGTCCCCGGTGCCCTCCTCATAACCGTAGACCTGCGACACATAGACCAGGCCCGTGGGGGCGCTGACATTCACGCGCTGGGCGTGGCCCGTGCACGCCAGGAGAACCAGCGACTGCGTTTCGCTCGCGGCCCCGCTCGCCGTGAAGGTCACCTTGCCGCCGGCGAACCCCACGTCCATGAACCGGATGTCGCTGGGAAGTTCGTACGGGCCTATCTTGACCTCCCCGGCGTCCCAGGTCGAATCGCCGTCGGCGTCCTCGAACGCCTGGAAGGTCCCCGCGTCCGCGTCGAACTCGACGATGACGGCATTAGCCGTGGCCACCGCCCTCGCTCTCGCCAGCTTCATCGTCGACGACACCTCGCGGGCCGCGTTCATGAGCCTGGCGGTCTTGCTGCTGTTCTTCAGGGCTGGCAGGGAGAACGCCAGCACCATCGCGAAAACAGCCGCGACCACGAGGATCTCGACCATGGTGAATCCTCTTTCACTTCCGAGGTCGGGTTTGGAGGCCCGGGTCTTCATGACAACCACCTCTCGGTAATACAGCCTATAGAACGCCACTAACTCGCTCTCTTCCGTTGCAGGTACCGTGCCGGATGCCGGGCTAAACCGCGGGCGTTCCCGTCATCGGCAAAGGCAAAGGACGGCAGGAATCGGCCAAACATCGCAGGCCGCGGCGCATCGTCGCACTCGATACTCCGCATACCGGCAGGACCGGCCAAATCCGCCCACGACGAGCGCGCATATGCCGCAGCACCGCCAACAAAGCCATCGAATCCACAGGTCGAGACGCGTGCAATCTGCGACTCTCACGTTGCATTGTGCGGCGAAAATGCAGTCCCGCCGGTTGAAATCGACCTACGGCGTGTGTTACAATGATTGAAAGAGGAGGTGATTATACGTGACCAGAGTCATAGCAGCGGGGATAGCCGTTGTCTTGTTTGCGTCGCTCCTGCCGGCCTTAGCCTTCGCAGAGGAAAAGTCGCCCGCGTCGCCGGGCGAGACCGTGTACGTGCCGGGGGAGACCGACGAGGAGATAGTCGGGGGTCTCCGGCTCGCGAAGGGCAAGCATGGGAGGAAGCTGTGGAGGGCCACGCGTTGGTCGAGCCTGCTGACGGGTGACAAGGCGGAGGTCTTCGATGCATGGGGTATGCCCTCGAGCAGGTACCGCGAAGAGAAGATGGGCCGCGTCACGGAGATGTGGACCTACCAAGACCAGGGAGTCGAGATAACCTTCGAAGGCGACAAGATGATCCGCACCAAGAGATTCACTCCGGGCACACGCTAGGCGGTACGGTCTCGCTCGTCCTCCACCGCCTCGCCCGCCCTCAGACCCGGATCTTCGCCTTCACCGCGGCCTTCTTCCCGTCGATGGTCAGTTCCTTGTCGCGCCTTTCGTCAATCGACAGCGATGTCAGAACCCTGACCGCGCCGCGCTCGAAGGCCGACTCATGGACCTTCTTCGCCAAGGCCAGTATGCTGTCGACATCGCCTTCGACCACGGTCGCCATCGCGGAGAGCTCGTACTTGAGACCGCTGTCGGCGACTATCTTGACCGCGCCGGCGACGTAGTCACTGATGCTGGCGCCGGTCCCGACGGGTATTACACTGAACTGGGCGACCGCCATGTCAGGCCTCCTTGGTGCTCTTGTCCCGGTACCTCTCCCAGTGGAGAACATCCGAGACGCCGCGTTTACCTTTCGCCTCCGGGCGCTCCGCCGGATAGCCGAGCGAGACCAGGCCGACGAGCTTGTATCCTTCCGGCACCCCGAGCATCTCTCTTATGGGCTCGCCGTAGTCCTTGCCGTAACCCGCGACCCAGCACGTCCCCAGACCGAGCGCATGGGCCGCCACCAGGATGTTCTCGATCGCCGCGGAGCCGTCCTCGAGGTAATGCTTGACGGCCTTGGCGTAGACGGCGACACATGCCCCGGACTGCGCGATGAACTTGCCCCAGTCCGTGAGGTCGGCTATCTTCCGGCGGGCGGCGGGATCGGTGACCACGATGAACTCCCACGGCTGTATGTTGTTGGCGGTGGGCGCAAGCCTCGCAGTGTCGATGATCTCCTCGATCACGTCCTTCGGCACCGGCTTGTCCTCGTAGACTCTCACGCTCCGCCTGCCCTTCAGGGCCTCTATCGCGTCCATCTCGTCACCTCCGGATTCGCATCCGCCCAGGATGATAAACCCGCCCGGCTCGCGGGCACAATACCTAATTCGAGGCGCCCCGCAACGGGTTTCGTCGAGTGACCGGCGGGTCCGGCCGGCGCTCCGGCCGAAGTCTGAAAACCGTCAGCGGTATAGCGCCTTGATGCCGCCCCATGTCGAACCCGTCAGGGCGCTCTGCGGGTCATTGGGCTCATGGGGGCTGAACGGCGCACCCGAGCCGAACTCCGACGGCAGCGTCCAGTAGTCGGCGCAGTCGGGGTAGCGCACCATTGACTCGTCCCGCCCGCCCTCGGTGGCGTACGAGTGGGAATCGATGAGCCCGGCGCCGCCGTCGAGCAGGCTTATGTCGTCGCCGGAATTGAGAAGACCGAGGCTTCCCGTCGAGGCGGTATACACCTTGCCGGAGAAGCCCGTCGGATTCCCGCCGCCGAACACGGTAACGAACTCACCGGGGGCCACCACGACACCGTCCTCGAAGACATGGCGCACCTTGGAGTCGTCCCGGAGCATCCATCCGCACATGTCCACGGCCGCGGCGCCGCAGTTCCGGATCTCGACGAACTCGTCGTCGGATGCGTCCCGGACGCCGTCACGATTGGCGTCGCCGCCGATTCCCGCCGGGGGATCGGCGAGGATCTCGTTGATCCTTACGGCGAGCGAACACTGCATGACGCGGTAGCCCTGCCACGGGGATCGCGTGACGCCGCCTGCGCCGTCCTCCACGGTGACCCTGTAGTGCACGGTGTCACCGACATCGCACGGGAGTATGGTGAAACCCCACGTGCCGAGGTCGGCAGTGCCCGAGATCAGGGACATCGGGAGTTCCTCGCCGTCTTCGAGATTGATGTCGAAGGCAAGCAGCGCCCGCGTGACGCCGTCGGCGTCTCCGGCCGTGACGGTGATCAGGACACTGTCCTCGCCGCTCGGATGCAGCGGCGCCCGCGCCACCTCCACGATATGCGGCGGGGCGGAGGCCGAGTTGGAACCGGACGGCGTGGGGTCCAGGCCCGTTCCGCCCCTGTCCGCGAAGTGGTCGAAGACGGTCCAGGGGCCGCCGTCCGGCAGCCGCCCGGTGGACACGTCGGGGCCGACCCCGGCCGAGGTGTACTCGATCGAATCGATCACCGTCGTGTCCCCCGCATCCACCGTGACCAGCCAGAGTATGTCGCCCGAGTTGTTGAGACTCAGCCCCACCGAACCGGCGCCGTTCTCGCTCTGCCAGAGGAGGGCGTCGGAGCCGTAGACGCACCGGAACCCGCCGGGCTCGAGGGCGCCGGCGAAGCCGTAGACGGGCCGCCGCGCGGCGCCGTTCAGCAGGCGGCACATGTCGAGGTCGATGGTCGTCGAACCCGTGTTGGCTATCTCGACCCACTCGTCATCTCTCGAGTCGAAATCGAAGTCGCCGTCCCAATCGCTGCCCGGACCCGGCATGAACTCGTTGATCACCGGGCCCGAGAGAACCGGGCCGACCGAAAGCGCGGTCGTCAATGCGAGGTAAACAAGAAAGAAACCCAAAGCTTTCCACATCCTCCACAACCTCCCATCGTTTGCTTTGGCTTCGGAGCAGCGGTTCCGCCGGTCACTCAACCGCCCTGTCTCTTACCACCCCCCTTCTCGAGGTTTCACCGAGCATACGGGCGCGCCGGCCGCCCGGTCAAGCCCCCACCGCCGGGGGTCAGAGCTCAAAATGCACAATTTCGAGGGGTCAGAGCTCAAAATGCACAGTCGGGTGCGGCCAGACCCCAAACGCAGGGCCAAAATAGTGTGGCCGGGCCCGAGGCGGGCCGATATATTGGGTGTATGGGCGTGATGAGGCATGATTTCTGGAGGCTGGCGGCCGTGGCGGCCGTCTCGGCGCTGACGGTGTGGGCTGGATGCAGCCGCGGGAGCCAGCCCCTCAACGTCGTCATTATCGGCATCGACACCCTGCGACCGGATCACCTCGGCTGCTACGGGTATGGGCGCGACACCAGCCCGGAAATAGACAGTCTCGCCGCGCGGGGGGCGCTCTTCGAGAACGTCACCAGCCAGGCTCCATGGACGCTGCCGTCATTCGCGACCATATTCACCTCGCTCTACCCGTCCCAACACGGCGCCTCGGCCCTCAATACGCACCTCCGGACGGATCACCCGACGCTGGCCATGATGCTGCTCAAGAGGGGCTACTCGACAGCCGCCATCGTCAACGCGCCCTTCCTGAGACCCGAGTTCAAGCTGGACCGCGGCTTCGAATACTACGACTACAAGCCGCCCTTCGCGGGCCGGGTCGCGGACGGCACGACCGCCGACGCCCTCGCGTGGATAGACGAGCACATCGACGAACCCTTTTTCATTTTCGTCCATTACTTCGACCCCCACCTCCCCTACGGTGCGCCGCCACCTTACGACAGACAATTCTGTCCCGACTACGCGGGGAGCTTGCCGCTGCCCTTCGACATAAGCGTCTTCCCTCGCGCGCGGGCCACCAACTTCGAGTCCATGAAATCCGTGTCCGAGGAAGACTGGGAATACATAAGGGCGCTCTATGACGGGGAAATCCGGTTCGCGGACCATGCCGTCGGCCGACTCTTGGCCGGCCTGGAGGAGAGGCACCTCGCCGACAGGACGCTCATTATCCTGCTGGGCGACCACGGGGAGGAGTTTTTCGAACACGGCGGGTTCGAGCACGGCCACTCGCTGTACAATGAAGTCATCAAGGTTCCGCTGATAGTGGCGCCTCCGCGGACCGTCGCCGGACCGTCGCGCGTGACGGCCCACGTTCGGCTCACCGACGTCACCCCCACGTTCCTGGACTTCCTGGGCATCCAGCCGGCGGCGCATCTCGAGGGCGCAAGCCTCAAGCCGCTCATCACCGGCGACGGGGAGGCCCGCGCCCCGGAGGGCAGCCTGTTGCCGGCGGGGGTCGGGTATTCCGAGTCGCTGCTATACGGCACCGAGAGAAAGTCGGTTACGGCCTACCCGTGGAAATATACCTACGAGGTGACGTCGGGCCGCGGCACCCTGGTCGACCTCCGGACCGATCCGGCCGAGGCGGAGGACGTCGCGGGAGCCAACCCGGAAGCACTGAGGGCGCTCGAGGAGCTCCTCGTCAAGACCGTCTTCGGGGTTTCCGAATCGTGGTACATCGAGATATCCGGCGCAGGCGAGCAACATTCCTTCGACATCTCTGTCGATGCGCTCGCCGACAAGAGAGCCGGGAGCATTTACATCTCGCGCATGTTCGATCGAGACGGCCGCATGATGGACGCCGGACCGATAGGCGCAGCCGGGTACGCCACGCACACGATAAGCGCAAGCGACCTCAGACTGAGCAGCAACGCGACGATCGCCTTCAAGGTCGATCCCGAGAACACACCGCTCAGAATCGACGTGCGGCTGGACGGCGGGACCGCGATCGAGTCGATTTACCTCGGGACAGGCATGGAACATCCGCCTACTATGCCGTTCACGGTGCGCAGGCGGCGGGGCGTGCGGCTGGACACGGGTGCCCCCGCCGGGAGACCCGACGGTCCCTACATACTCATCTGGCGATCGGGCCGTGCCATCGGCGACGCAACCGCCTTCGATCTCGGCGAAAGCATGAGAAGCGAACTCCGCTCCGTGGGCTACCTCCAGTAGCCGGGAGGGGTATCTGCAACGATGAAGAGGTTCATTATGGCGGCGCTGCTCGCCGCCTCGGCGCTGTGCTCCTGCGGGGAAGAACCGCGGCCGCCGAACATCGCTTTCATCGGCCTGGACACGGTGAGGGCGGACCACCTCGGTTGCTACGGTTACGAGAGGGAGACGAGCCCGGCCATAGATCGCCTCGCCTCCGAAGGCACGCTCTTCGAGTACGCCGTCAGCCACGCCCCCTGGACGCTTCCGTCCTTCGCGAGCGCCTTCACCTCGCTCTACCCCTCGCAGCACGGCGCCGGGTTCTTGAAGAGCGCGATGGGACTCGGTTTCCCCACGATGGCGACGATACTCGCGGAAAACGGCTATTCGACCGGGGCGATAGTGAACACGGCGGCGCTCAACCCGGTCTTCGGAATCGACCGCGGCTTCGCGCACTACGACGTCGAGCCCATCACGGCCGGCAGGGCCGCCGACGGCACCACCCGCGCCGCACTCGAGTGGATAGACGGGCAGGGCGATCGCCCCTTCTTCATCTTCGTGCATTACTACGACCCGCATCTTCCGTACTCGCCGCCCGCTCCCTACGACACGCTCTTCGACCCGGGCTACGGCGGTCCGTTGGGCTGCCGCTTCGACCCCGAGTTCCTGCCGACCGACCGCATGAACGGTTTCGAGAGAATGAACGCGCTTCCGGAGCGCGACAGGACACACATCGTCGCCCTCTACGACGGCGAGATAGCCTTCGCCGACAAGGCCATCGGCGATCTCATCCAGGGGCTCGACGACCGCAACCTCGGCGACAACACCCTCATCGTCTTCATGAGCGATCACGGCGAGGAGCTCTTCGACCACGGGGGCTTCGCCCACGGCCACACCCTGTATGATGAACTCCTCCGGGTACCGCTCATCTTCCGCCTGCCCGGCCGCATCCCCGCGGGCCGGCGCGTGCCGGGCATGGTGAGGCTCGTCGATATCATGCCGACCGTACTGTCCCTAGCCGGCATCGAGACCTCTGCAGACATGGAAGGCCGGGACCTCGGGCCGCTCTTCGGCGGCGCATCGAGCGCGGCACCGCCCCGGCCCGGCGCGCTGCTCGGTGACGAGGCCTTCTCCGAAGCCCTCCTCTACGGGCCAGAGCGGAAAAGCGTAGCCGCCTTCCCATACAAGCTGATCAGGCACATGGGATCGGGTGCGGAGATGCTCTTCGACCTCGCCGAAGACCCGGGCGAGAAGCACGACCTGGGCACGCAGGGCCCCGGGGGGGAGCGTGCAGGCGTAAAAGGGGAGCTCGAACGCCGCCTCTTGGAGACCCTCTTCCGGGTATCGGGCACATGGTACGTGTAAGGCGACGCAGGCGGCAAGGGACACGATCTCGACATGACCGTCACCGCCGGGAAGGCATCGGCCCGCGGCGGCATAACCCTCTACAAGGCACTCGACTCAGCGGGTCGACCCCTCGACGACGGCGCGATCGGGTTGCGCCGCCTGGACCAATCGCGTATCCGGCTGGCGGGGCCCTCGCCGGACGGAGGATTCACGCTGGCCTTCAAGGTGGAACCCCCGAGAGGAACGGTCGAATTCAACTTCCTCCTCGACGGCAAGCCGGCCACGGCCGTGACCTACATCGGAGAGCGGCTGTCCCACCCCGCAGAAATGCCCTTCGGGAGAAGGGCGGGGCGAAGCGCCCTCAAGGAACTCGGAGAGCCGCCCTTGCACCCGGGCGCGCCTTTCTTCCTCGTCCGGCACGGCGGCCGTGACCGGCGCGCGCGGCGGCCGGTCGAGCTCGACGGGGACGTCAAGCGGGAGCTCCGGTCGCTCGGCTACATCCAGTAGCGCGGCGCTTCAGGCCAGCGCGCTAGCCTGATCCGGAAGCGCGTCGACGAATCGCTCGACTTCCTCGAAGGAATTGTAATAATGCGGCGACGCGCGCAGCCTGCCGTCGCGGGCGGAGACGATGATCCCCCTCCGGCGGAGCGACTCCCTGATCCCGTCCGCGTCGCCCCCCTTGACGTGGAAGGAGACGATGCCGGACTTCTCGCCTTCCCCGCGCGGGGAGAACACCGTGAAGCCCCTCCTCTCCAGGAGGTCGCAGAGATAGTCCGTGATGTCGAACACCCGCCGCTCGATATCCTCGATACCGAGTTCATCGATGAGCTCGAGTGACTCGGTGAGCCCACAAAGCCCCAGCAGGTTGCGCTGCGCCGACTCGTAGCGCCTGCTGTCGTCGAAGAGGTCGTAGGCGAAGTTGTAGTAGTCGGTCCACCCTTTGACGGACATCCAACCCGGCGCGGGATGCTCGAGATTCTTCATCACTTCGAGGGCGCAGTAGAAAATGCCCGTGCCCTGGGGCGAGAGCAGCCACTTGTGGCCTGCGGCGGACATCGCGCTGATGTTGCATCTCCTGACATCCAGCCGGAGGGCGCCGACACCCTGTATGCCGTCGACGACGAGATGGACGCCCCGCTCCTTGCACAACCCGCCGATGCGCTCGAGGTCATTCCTGAAACCGCTCGAGAACTCGACGAAACTCACGGCCACCACCCTCGTCCGGCCGTCCATCGCCTTTTCGATGTCCTCCACCGGGATCCGCCCCGCCCTCTCCCGGACGAACTTGATGCCCACGCCCCTGCTCTCCAGCGAGAGCCATGGATACACGTTGGCGGGAAACTCCACACGGGGAAGCACGACGTTGTCGCCCTCGCGCCAGTCGAGCCCCCGCGCGAACAAATTGAGGCCCTCCGTGGTATTCTTGACGAAGGCTATCTCGCCGGGCTCGGCGTTGAGAAGCCCGGCCGCGAGGCGCCGCCCCTTCTCGACACGCTCTTCCCAGATACATTCCTTCTCCACGCCGTACTCCATCTGTTCCCTCACCTGTCGCTCGATGGATCCGGCGGTGCGCGCCGAGAGCGGAGAGACCGCCGCATGGTTGAAGTAGATGAGCCTCTTCGTCACCGGGAAGAGATCACGGACCCTGTTGAACTTGTCCACGACATCAAGCCTCCTGGTTGCTCCTCTTCCACGCCACGATATTAGCCGCAGGCGGCGTCCGCGGTCAATCCGGCTCTGACGACCTCAGATGCGCGAGGCCTTCCATGAGGCCCCGCGGGGCGAAGCCCGCCGCGTGCGCCAGCCGAGAGATATTCAACGTCGAATCGAGCGGACGCGCCGCCTCGTACTCGAAATCCTGCATTGCGATCGGCTCGAGAAGCCGCTCGTCGAAACCGAAAACATCGCACACGGCCTTGCCGAACTCCAGGCGGCTCACGGACTCCGGCCCGCCGGCGTGATAGAGGCCCTCGAGGTCCCGTTCGATCACGAGAATCACGGCCGCTGCGATGTCGGCTTCGAGAATCGGGTTCCTCAACTGGTCGGTGAAGAGCCGCATCCTCCCGCCCGCCCGCAGGGCGGCATGGACCGCGGAGAAGAACGTACCGCTGGCGGGGCTTCCCCAGCCGTAGATGAGGGAACTCCTGATCACCGCCGGTCGCCCGGTGCGGCGTTCGCGCAGGACGACGCCCTCGGCGTCCAGCTTGGATCGGCCGTAGACGCTGAGCGGACGGGCCTTATCGTCCTCCGCGTAGTCACCTCGCACCCCATCGAAAACCAGATCGGTGGAGATGTACACGACCTTCGAACCCAGCCTGCGGGCGTGCTCGACCAGGCGCGCGCAGCCGGCGACATTGACGGCCGTCGCGGCGGCCGGGTCGCGCTCGCAGGCGTCGGGGTCGGTCATCGCAGCGGCGTGCACGATCACCTGCGGGCGGGCGGTGTCCAGGGCGGCCGCGACGCTCGCGGCGTCGGTGAGGTCCATACGCATCGGCGCGACTCCCTCGGGAACGCACTCGTGCGAGAAGTAGGTGCCGGTCACCCTGCAGGCGGCGGACAGCCGACGCGCCAATACCCAGCCCAGCGCTCCGCTCGTACCAGTTATGAGAACCGAAGTGTCAGGTGACAGGCTCAATGTATTCCTGGAGGGGTTTGAGGAAACGCCTTTCCATTCTCACGCGGAGGCCCACCTTTCCGTCCCTGACCTCCCGCTTCATGACCGTGCCGTAGCGTTCGACGTAAGAGAGGAGTTTCCCGTCGCTTCCCGGGAGGCTGACGATGACCTCCGTCTTCCTGTCCAGCACGAACTCGAGAACCCTCTCCTTGAGGGCGTCGATTCCCCACCGGTGAAGCGCGCTGACGGGAACCGCCCTATCGTGGGCGCGCCGCGCCGCCTTGAGCGTATCCTCGTCCTCGACGACATCGACCTTGTTGAGCACGAGAACCTCGGGCTTGCCGCCCGCGCCTATCTCCTCCATCACGGACCGGACCGTCTCGATCTGGCGCCCGTACCGGCGGTGGCTGAGGTCGGCGACGTGTATGATGAGGTCGGCCTCGACGACGCACTCGAGCGTCGCATGGAAGGAAGCCACCAGGTGGTGCGGGAGTTTTCTTATGAAGCCGACGGTGTCGCTGAGCAGCACCGACTCCCGCATCGGAAGATTGAGGACCCTTGTCGTCGCATCCAGCGTCTCGAAAAGCCTGTTGCCCGTCGGCACGCTGGCGCGCGTCATCGAGTTGAACAGGGCCGACTTGCCTACGTTCGTGTAGCCCACCAGGCTCACCTTGACCAGGCCGCTTCTGCGCGCGGTCCTCGTCGCCCTGTCGCGCTCGATCTTCGCGAGCATCTTCTTCAGCGTGAAGATCCTGCGCCTTATCCGCCGCCGGTCGACCTCGAGCTGGGTCTCGCCCGGCCCGCGCGTGCCGATGCCGCCCGCGGTCCTCGACAGGTGCTCCCACATGCGCTTTAGGCGGGGCAAGGTGTACTGCATCTGCGCGAGTTCCACCTGCGCCTTGGCTGCATTCGTCCGCGCCCCCAGGGCGAAGATGTCGAGAATGAGCTGGCTCCGGTCTATCACCCTGACACCGGTGATCCTCTCGAGGTTGGCGGCCTGGGCGGGGCTCAGATCATCGTCGAACACGACGAGGTCGACGCCCTCCGCGGCGCACAGGCCCTCGATCTCCTCCGCCTTGCCCCTGCCGACGAAGGTCGCCGGGCTGATCGACTTGCGCTCCTGGAAAACGGTCGCGACAACGTCGCCCCCGGCCGTGGCCGTGAGCGCAGCGAGCTCGTCCACGGAGTCCTGCTCGGCGGCGCGGTCCTCGCCGTTCCTCACGACCCCGACGAGCAGAACCCGTTCTCTATCCGACATGCGCCCCCCGGCCGGGCGGCGCCGCTCTCCGGAACCACGCCGCGACCGGCCCAAATCCTGAGCCGGAGGCCGGGCCCGTCTCGAGCCGGCCTCCGGCTCCAATCATGTACCTGCTAGATCCAAGGGCCTCCCGTGATCCTCCTCCGCAAGGATCCTACGCGCCCTTGCCGTGCTTGTCAATCTGCCCGCTCAGCCGCCGCTACCTGTAAAGCGATTTGATGGTTCCCCAGGTGGCCGGCCGGGTGGCGGTCGGGCCGCAATTCCAGTACGACGTGTCCGGACCAGCGACAACCTCCCCGCCCAGTGTCAGCGTCCACACGACCGTAAGCGTCGGATAGCAGTACGAAGGATCAACCCACAGGTCAAACGATCCGTACGTCTCTCCTGGGGCGATCGGGTTGTCGAAGGTGTTGTACCAGATGCAATTGCTGCCCTCATCGAAATGACAATACCAGCTCGCCGGCACACTGCAGTTCACCCCCGGGGCATTCTCGTCATCGATGAAGGCGCAGATCTCT
>JALGWA010000377.1 GCA_025774425.1 bacterium | reverse complement strand
GCCCTCCGCGCGGCCGAGTCCAGGCTCGCACATGACCTCGGCCCGATCGATGCGAGGTCGCTGGCCTACGATTTCGACGTCACAGACCACTACGAGGACGAGATGGGCCCGGGCCTCAAGCGGGTGTTCCTGAGCTTCGCCGGCCTCATAGATCCGGGGCAGATAGCCGATATCAAGATCGGGGCCGTCAGGCTGGAGGAGGAGATGAGCCGTGACGGCAGGCGCAGGGTCAACCTCGACCCGGGCTACATGGACTTCAACAAGCTCATACTGGTCTCGGCCAAGTTCCTCGCGCACAAGATTTATCTCGCGAAAGGGGTTTATGCCGACCCGACTATCT
The DNA here is from genome assembly GCA_025774425.1 of bacterium. Taxonomy (GTDB): domain Bacteria; phylum Arandabacterota; class Arandabacteria; order Arandabacterales; family JALGWA01; genus JALGWA01. The sequence goes on along the minus strand of JALGWA010000377.1, from coordinate 2,209 downwards.
ATTACGATAGAGGCTGGAAGGTTTATGATTGGGCTTTCCCCGACTTCAAGAGCGGGAGATACGACGGCTTCTTCAGCGAGGTCAGGAGACTCTACAAGGCGAAAGTGAGGGAGACGCGGGGCGGGCCGTCCCGGGCGTGAGACGAGGGCGCAAAGGGACGCGCCGGATTCCGGCGGCGTGCGGTGTGGCCGCAGTCGAGGGCCGTGAAGCGGCCCGGGGAGATGGACAGTGGGCAGGAAGACCAAGACGAAGGTCACAATAGAGGTTTGCGGTTCGGGCAAGATATCGGCGGACGCCGGGAGCACGCCCTTCGACATCATGGAGAGGCTCAAGTACGAGAGCGAATACAGGGTCATCGCCGCGCGGTTCAACAACAAGGTCGTGCGGCTCTCCTACCCGCTGAGGAGCGACGGCAAGCTCGCCTTCATCGCGCTCGACTCCTCGGACGGCATGAGCGTCTACAGGCGGAGCCTGGCGTTCGTGATGATAAGGGCCGCCCGGGAGCTCTTTCCGGGGACGCGCGTCTACATCAGGCATTCCCTGAGCAAGGGCTATTACTGTGAGATCGACCTCGACCGCGCCCTGGAGGTCGCCGACCTCGAGAGGCTCGAGGCGAGAATGAGGGAGATCGTCGAAGCGGACGAACCCTTCGTGCGGCTGGAGGTGCCGGTGGAGGAGGCCCTCAGGATATTCGCGCAGGACGGTCAGGTCGACAAGGTGGGCATACTCAAGTACCGGAAGGAACCGACGGTGGCCATATACAAGCTCGGCGAGTTCACCGACTACTTCTACGGCTGTCTGGCGCCGAGCACGGGGTATGTCGACAAGTTCGAGATCAGGGACTACCCGCCCGGGTTCATCTTGAGATTCCCGCTCTACCAGGACCCGGCGACCATTCCCGAGTTCCGCGAACAGAAGAAGATGGCCGAGGTGTTCAGGGAGTATGTCAGATGGGGCCAGATCCTCGGCGTGGAGAAGGTCGGCGACATGAATGAGATCGTGGAACGCGGAGAGACGGCCGAGATGATCAGGGTCGCCGAGGCCCTCCACGAGAAGAAGATGGCGCACATCGCGGACGAGATAGCCTCCAAGCTGACGCGCCCCCGGCTCATTCTCATATCCGGGCCTTCGGGTTCGGGAAAGACGACCTTCTCCAAACGGCTGGCCATACAGATGAGGGTCAACGGGCTCAAGAACATCACGGTGTCGCTGGACAACTACTTCCTCGACAGGGAGGAGACGCCGCGCGACGAGACGGGCGAGTACGATTTCGAGGCGCCCGAGGCGATAGACATAGCCCTGCTCAATTCGCAGCTTCTCGACCTGTTCGCCGGCAAGGAAGTGGACATGCCCCGGTTCAGCTTCCGCTACGGCAAGCGGGTCGGTTACCGCAAGATCAAGCTGGAGGCCGACCAGATACTCATACTCGAGGGCATACATGCAATCAACCCGGCGCTGACGCCTTCGATCCCGTCGATCATGAAGTTCAAGATATATGTAAGCGCTCTTTCGCAGCTCAACATCGACTACCACAACAGGGTCCCCACGACGGACACGCGGAAACTCCGCCGAATCGTCCGGGACAATCTGTTCAGGGGCTATAACGCCGTCGATACCCTGTCGAGATGGGCCTCGGTGAGGAGAGGGGAGGACATGTACATATTCCCCTACCAGGAAGAGGCCGAGGTCATGTTCAACTCCTCGCTGCCCTATGAGCTCTGTGTGCTCAAGGAACGCGCCGAGGAGCTGCTTTCCAAGGTGACGAGCGAGGTCGTGGAGTACGCGGAGGCGAGGCGGCTTCTGCGGTTTCTCTCCTACTTCGTGTCGATCCCCCCCAGGGAGGTTCCCCGAAATTCCATATTGAGGGAGTTCATCGGCGGTAGTATCTTCAAGTATTGATCTCCCGAGCGGGGGCGTGCATGGAAGAGAAGCGAAGAGATCTGTTGGTCGCCGGGCTGTACCTCGGCGACGTCACGCTGGCCCTGGCGGCCGTCGCCGGGGAGTTGCCCGCGTACGTCAAGGATTTCGACCTCGCCAAGGTGATTCCCGACGCAGACGCCCTCGAGCCCGCCCGGCGCGAGGTCGACTCCTTCGTCGCCGGCGGCGAAGAGACCGGCGCCGTCCCGCCGGAGCTGCTGAGGCGGATCCTCGATACGGCGATCGAGAAGGGCCGGTTCCTCTCGGCCGCCAGATGCCTCACGCTGCTCGG
>JALGWA010000006.1 GCA_025774425.1 bacterium | reverse complement strand
CTCCCAGCCTGGCGAGCAGCGACACCGCCATGACCCCGAGCAAGAGCATCTTCCTGGTCCTCGGCTCCACCTGGACCGCCCTTCTCGTTTTGGTTTTGCCATTTTCCGCTTGTGATTTATACTACTTGAGCTCCGCGCGTTCCAGGGAAAACATCTGGGAGACGGATTGAGCGACATAGAGGGAAATACGGGAAGCAAGCCCCGCGTCACGGTGGTCATTCCCAACCTCAACGGGAGGAACCTGCTGGGGGATTGCCTGACCTCTCTCGAGAGGCAGACCTTCCGCGACTTCGAGGTGGTGCTGGTGGATAACGCCAGCGATGACCGATCCGTGGATTTCGTCAAGGACCATTTCGCCTGGGTCGGGAAGATAATCGAGAACGCCGAGAATGAGGGCTTCGCCCGCGCCTCCAATCAGGGCATCACCGCTTCGGAGGGCGAGTTCATAGCGCTGCTCAACAACGACACCGAGGCGCATCCAAGGTGGCTGGAGGAGCTGGTGAGAGCCGCGGAAGCCAATCCCACTGTCGGCATGTTCGCAAGCAAGACCCTGTTTTTCGACGACAGGACCGTTATCGATACCACTGGGCATCTCTTCTACCCGGACGGACTCAATCGGGGCCGGGGCCGACTCGAGAAGGACGAGGGCCAGTACGACGACCGGACGGACGTATTCTTTCCGAGCGGATGCGCCGCACTCTATCGCAAGTCCATGTTCGACGAGATCGGTCTTTTCGACGAGCACCACTTCGCCTACGGCGACGACACCGATATCGGCATCAGGGGAAGGCTGGCCGGCTGGGGTTGTGTCTTCGTTCCGGGAGCGATTGTCTACCACCATTACTCGATGACCACGGGTATGTACTCCCCCGCCAAGGTGTATCTTGTGGAGAGGAACAGGATCTGGATCGTCTGGAAGTATTTCCCCGTCCTGCGCCTGCTCGCAAGCCCCTTCTACACCCTCGTTCGCTACCTCTACCAGTTCTACGGGTCGGTGTCCGGGAGGGGGGCGGCCGGCAGGTTCGCCGAGGAACATTCGCCCTGGAGGCTGTACTGGGCCGTCATAAAGGCTTACTTCGCCGCCTTCAAGGGCCTGCCTCGTGTGCTGGGCGAGCGCAGGAGGATGAAGAAGTTGAGAAAGGTTCCCTCCAGCGAGATCCACAGGTGGTTCCGGGACTACCGCTTGTCCGTCCGCGAGATCTCCCTCAAAGACTGATCCTTGGGAGCCTGACCCTTCTGGGTCTGATTCCCACCGGTCTGCGATCCCGCGGGATTGTGCATTTTGAGCTCTGACCCCGTGGTTTTTCTTGACTACTGAACATTTGTGCAGTAAGCTGGTTCCGGAGGTGGGTGATGGAGCGGAAGAGGAAGATATACGAGTTCATAAGGGATGAAATATCGCGACGGGGGCGCCCTCCGACCCTGAGGGAAATCGGCGGCCGCTTCGGCATTTCCTCCACCAACGGCGTCCGCTATTTCCTGGACAAACTCGAGGCGGACGGGCTCATAAAACGATCTGCGAATACGGCCAGGGGGATAAGCCTCGTAGAACACGGGTCGCGGGGAGGCACGAGGAGCGTTCCGCTTCTCGGGCGTGTCCCTGCCGGCGGCCCCGATTTCGGAGAGGAGCATAGGGAGGGCCACATTCTGGTCGATGAGCGCTTGGTCGGGGGCGGGGACCTCTTCGCCGTGAGGGTGCGGGGCGACAGCATGATCGGAGCGGGCATACATGACGGGGACGTCGCCGTAGTCGAGAGGGACCAGGCCCCACGGAGCGGTGAAATCGTCGTCGCCCTCATCGACGACGAGGTGACCCTCAAGAGACTCGTAAGGAAGGGCGGAGCCGTTTTGCTCAAACCGGAGAACGACATGTACGAGGACATCGATCTTTCCGAAATGAGCGGCAGGAATATAAGCATACTCGGGAGACTCGAAGCAATAGTGAGGACCTACTGATGCCCAGGGTTGTCTTCCACATAGACATGGATGCATTCTTCTCCCAGGTGGAGGAGAAGTCCAATCCCGGCCTTAAGGGCAAGCCTGTGATAATCTGCGGCGACCCTCACGGCCGCAGCGTGGTCTCCACCGCCTCCTACGAGGCCAGGAAGTACGGCGTCGAGTCCGGGATGCCGGTCGCGAAGGCGCGGAGACTCTGTCCGCACGGGATCTTTATCGAAGGCAATCCGCGGAAATACGTCTACATGTCCGTCCAGATCCTGAAGCTCCTCAAGGAGTATACTTCCCGCGTCGAGCCGTTCAGCGTCGATGAGGCTTTTCTGGAGTTTGAGGGAATGGACTTGGCGGAGGCGGCACGGTTGGCGAGGGAGATCAAGAGGAGAATCAGGAGCGAGTTCGGCCTGACGGGATCAATCGGAGTCGGCCCGAACAAGTTCGTAGCCAAAATGGCCTCCGGGCATCGCAAACCGGACGGCCTGACCCTGGTCGGGGAAGGTGGGTTTCTCGAGATATTCGGAGACAAGCCCGTGTCCGTCCTCTGGGGAGTCGGCGGTAAGACGGCCGAAAGGCTCAACCGGCTGGGCATAATCAAGGTCCGCGACCTCGCCTTGTACCCCGAAGGAAAGCTGCGTGCCGTTTTCGGGGTGTATGGAACGGACCTCAAGTCCGCGGCCAATGGGATAGACGAGAGCCCGGTCATACCTTATTACCGGGGGGTGGAGCCCAAGTCGATGGGGCATGAGTATACGCTTCCCGAGGATGTTTCCGACAGTGAGCGCCTGCTCGCCACTCTGCTCCGGCTGACCGAGAAGGTGGCGAGGAGAATGAGGCGGGAGGGTTACATGGGAGACACCGTGACGGTAAAGATCAGGGATGGGGACTTCAACACCATTACCCGAAGGCGCAAGATCGGGCAATGCGTGGACAGGGATGACATAATCTACGGGGTTGCCAGGCGCCTGTTTCTGGAGAACCACGGGGGGCGGCCCTTGAGACTCCTGGGAGTCAGCGTGTCGGGACTGGTCAGGAAAGACGGCTCGTGCGCGGAGCCCATGTTCGGCCTGGACAGGAAATACAGCAGGTTCGTCAGCACGATGGATTCGATAAAGGACAGGTTCGGGGAAAGGTCGATCAGAAGGGGAGCGGGCATAATTGCATGAGGCGCACATGGAAAGCGTGCCGAGTGAAGACACCTCGAAGATAACACGCTTCCTCAGGGGAATAGTCTCCTCTCCCGGCTACAGGGGCCAGATAGCCCACATAGCGGACATTCCGCCGCGCGAAGCCGAATACCGTGACCCGGCCGAGCCGCTGGATCCCGCTCTCAAGAAGGCCCTGGCCTCTCTCGGCGTCCGGAGGCTCTACTCCCACCAGGCGGAAGCCGTCGATCTCATTCGGAAGAGCAGGAACGTCGCCGTGGTGACTTCGACCGCCAGCGGGAAGTCGTTGTGCTACAACATCCCGGTTCTCGAGACCCTGTATCATGCCCCGGATTCGACCGCCCTCTACATGTTCCCGACGAAGGCCCTCGCCCAGGACCAGCTGAGGGCGCTCGGCGACCTGGTGTTGCGCCTCCCGGGCGGTGGCGAGCGGATCCGACCCGGGACCTACGACGGCGATACGCCGCGGTACGCCAGGCGCAAGCTCAGGCAGGACGCCAACGTCATCATGACCAACCCCGACATGCTCAACCAGGGCATACTGCCGTATCACTCGCGCTGGAGCCGCTTCTTCAGCAATCTCGAGTATGTCGTCATCGACGAGATGCATACGTACAGGGGGATATTCGGTTCGAATGTCGCCAATGTCATAAGGCGGCTGAGGCGCATACTCAAGCACTACGGGGCGGACCCGGTCTTCATCCTCTGTTCCGCAACGATCGCCAATCCGGGCGAACTCGCGGAGAACCTGATCGGCGCGCCGGTGGAGACGCTGACCCGCGACGGCTCGCCGAGCGGCCGCAAGCGCTTCGTACTCTGGAACCCGCCGTTCCTGGACAAGCACAAGATCGGGAGGAAGAGCTCCAATGTCGAGGCGCATGAAGTCATGGTGAAGCTCGTCGAGAGCGACGTGCAGACGATCACCTTCACCAAGGCGCGCGTCGTCGCGGAACTGATACTGAGATACGTCCGCGACGCCCTGGCCAGGCGCAATCCCCATCTCGTCGACAAGATAAGCGCATACAGGGCCGGCTATCTTCCCGAGGAGAGGCGCCGGATCGAGAAGGCCCTCTTCTCGGGGCGCCTCCTCGGTGTCGCCAGCACGAATGCGCTCGAGCTGGGCATAGACGTGGGGAGCCTGGACGCCTCCATCATCGTCGGCTTCCCCGGTACCATCGCTTCGACGTGGCAGCAGGCCGGCCGGGCCGGTCGCAAGACGGATGAGTCGCTCGTCGTGTTCATAGCCTACAACGATCCCGTGGACCAGTATCTCATGCGGCATCCGGGCTACTTCTTCGACCAGACGCCGGAGAACGCCGTCATCGGGCCCGACAACCCGTATATCCTGGCCGGGCACCTCGGCTGCGCGGCCTTCGAGCTCCCGCTGACGAAGGAGGATGAGGCCTACTTCGGCGATCTCACGGCCCCGATAGTCGGCGTGCTCGAGGAAGTGGAGAAGGTCAAGACGATCGACGGCAGCACCTACTGGGCGAACACGGAGTTTCCCGCGGCCGCGCTCAACCTGAGGACGATCTCGGATGACACCTTCACCATCGTGGACGTCACCGGCGGGGAGAGGGTCATCGGCGTCGTCGACTCCATCAGCGCGCCGGAGCTGGTCTATCCGGAGGGCGTTTACCTTCACGGGGGCGAGACCTATCTCGTCCGCGAACTCGACCTCGACGGCAAGATCGCGTACGTCGAGAGGAAGGAAGTGGATTACTACACGCAGCCGGTGCTGGACTCCTCCATCCGCGTCACGGGCGAGAAGAGATCGACGGCGTTGAACGGTCTCAATGTGTTCTACGGCGACGCCACGGTCAGCTGGGCGACGACGGCCTTCAAGAAGATCAGGTTCTACAGCATGGACTCGATCGGCTACGGCAAGCTCGACCTCCCGACACAGCACCTCGAGACGGTGTCGATCTGGATGTATCCGGGACCCGGGGTGACGGATGTCGTCAAGCGGCGCGGCAGGAACCCGGTGGAGGGGCTGGTGGGCCTCAAGAACGTGCTGATCAACATCCTTCCGCTCTTCGTGATGTGCGACCGCCAGGACATCGGCGGACTCGTCGAGTCGAGCAACACCGGCAGGCCGGCTGTATTCCTCTATGACAGGTTCAAGGGCGGCCTCGGCTTCAGCGAGAAGGCCTTCGGGCTGCTGCCGGGGATCCTGGAGGCGGCGCTCGATGTCATCGTGGAATGCACCTGCGAAGGCGGCTGTCCGTCATGCGTCGGGCTGCCGGTGCTCAGGCCGCCGCAGCACCAGGACCCCGATTGCGGGCACGGCTACCCCATTCCCGACAAGGAGACGGCGAGACTGATCCTCGAGGAGATTCTTGAGAGAGGTTGACAGGGACATCAGGGAGCGGATCGCCGCCCTGGAGCTGGCGCTCCGGGAGAGGGCGCCCCGCCGGCCTCGCGGCCTTGCCGGGGGAGGGCGCGGGCGGGGTCCGCTTGGAGTAGGAGATCTCGAAGGCGCAAGAGAGGTCGAGTGCGACCTGGGGTGCTGCCTGGTCCTCGAAAGAGACGTCGGCGGGCTGGTCAGTCCAGCCGATCTCGGGCGGGCCGCGGAAAAGCTCGCGGGCTCCCCGGCCGGGCGGCGTTATGTCTTCCTCGATCTGGAGACGACAGGGTTCTCCGCGACCCCGCTCTTCCTCGCCGGCACCATGTTCGAGAAGGACGGCGGGCTGTCGTGCACGCAGCTCCTCGCCCGCGACTACTCGGAAGAGCGCGCGGTGCTGGGCATGCTCGACCGGCTGATCGGCGGGTTCGACGTCTGCATAACCTTCAACGGCAAGTCCTTCGATATGCCCTACATGAGAGAGCGGGCCAAGTACCACCGGCTGGCCCTGGCGTGCGACCCGGAGCACCTCGACCTCCTCCACCACGCGCGCAGGAAGTGGCGGGACAGCCTGCCCGACTGCAGGCTGACCACGCTCGAGCGCCACATACTCCGCAGGCGGAGAAGCGGCGACGTGCCGGGCCGGGAAGTTCCTTGCATTTACCACGAATTCGTGCATACTGGCGATGCAAGAAGGCTCGTGGACGTGATTCGGCACAACCTCATGGATGTCGTCTCGATGGCCGAGCTGCTCATCCGTCTTGCGGAGGCATGACCATGCTCATCTTTCTAGTCAGACATGCGGAGTCGACCTGGAACGACAACAAGAAGATCCAGGGTCAGAAGGATCCCCCGCTCAGCGAGTACGGCAAGCGTGAAGCCAAGCTGGTCGCCAAGCGGTTCAAGGAGCTCACCTTCGGCGAGGTCTATTCGAGCCCTCTCAAGCGCGCGCTCGACACCGCCCGCGCCATCGTCGGCAAGAAAGCGGACATAAGGATCGACGAAGGTCTCCTCGAGATCGGGCTCGGCAAGTGGGAAGGCAGGACGCTCGCCCAGATAAGGAAACAGTACGGGGAGAAGTTCGACAGGTGGGCCGTCCGCCCCGATCGTATACCCATCCCCGGAGGCGAGGACTTCAGGGCCTTCGTCAGGAGGGTCAAGAAGACGATGCGGGGCATCGAGAGGGGCAGCCCCGACGGCAACGTGCTCGTCGTCAGCCACGGCGGCGTCATTTCGGCTTACGTCACCGTGGTTCTCAACGTGAAAGCGGCGGATATCTGGTGCGTCACGGTCAAGAATGCGTCGGTCACCATCGTCGAAGTCACGGACGGGTTCAGGAGGCTCGTGACGTTCAACGACATAAGCCATCTCATGAATCTCAAGGAAATCGCGGATAAGGACGTCACGTATGTGGACTAGGGCCAGGCTCTGTGCTCTTCCGGCGGCGCTCGCCGTTGCGGCCGCTGTCGCGGCGGGGTCCTGCGATCACGCGAGGACGGTCGACTACCGCGAGGCGCGCAGGCGCATGGTCGAGAAGGAGATCATCGGGCGGGGGATCGACGACCAGCGCGTCATCGAGGCCATGTTGAAGGTGCCGCGCCACCTGTTCATCCCCGAGGAGAACATGCATTACTCCTACTACAATCTCCCGGTTCCCATCGGCCACGGACAGACGATCAGTTCCCCCTACATCGTCGCCTTGATGACCCAGGAGCTCGATCTCGAGCCCGCCGACAAGGTCCTCGAAGTCGGGACCGGTTCGGGCTACCAGGCGGCCATCCTGGCCGAGATAGCCGGCAAGGTCTATACGGTCGAGATAATCGAGCCGCTCGCCCGGTCGGCGGAGAAGCGCCTCCAGGAGCTCGGATATGATAACATCGAGGTCGTGCTCGGCGACGGCTTCTGGGGGCTCCGGGACCGCGCCCCTTTCGACAAGATCATAGTCACTTGCGCGCCGGAGGAAGTGCCTAAGCCGCTTCTCGAACAGCTGGCCGATCCCGGCATCATGGTGATACCGGTGGGCCCGGCCGGCTTTCAGCAGCTGGTCAAGGTACGGAGGGAGGGCGGCGTCACGACCACGGAGGAAATCGCCCCGGTCAGCTTCGTGCCCCTGACCGGTGACCACGGAGAGACGCAGGATGAAGGACAGGATTGAGGGTGAAGGCCTTACTTTCGACGACGTGCTGCTGGTCCCCCAGCGCTCTGAGGTTCTGCCTTCCGAAGTAGACACGACCACCAGACTCACCGCCGGCATACGTCTCAACATTCCGATCGTCAGCGCCGCGATGGATACGGTGAGCGAGGCGGACCTGGCCATTGCCCTCGCGCGCGAGGGCGGTATCGGCGTCATCCACAAGAACCTCCCGGTCGAAGAGCAGGCCTCGCAGGTGGACAGGGTCAAGCGGTCGGAGAGCGGCATGATATCGAATCCGATCACCCTCGGTCCGGATGCGACCGTGCAGCAGGCCCTCGACATGATGACGCGGTTCAAGATCTCGGGCGTGCCGATCACGGACGATCGCGGCCGGCTCGTCGGCATCCTCACCAATCGCGACCTCCGCTTTCTCGAGAAGACCGACATTCCCATATCGGAGATCATGACGACCGAGAACCTGATCACGGTTCCCGAGGGGACGACGCTGGAGGAGGCCAAGCTCGTGCTGCACGAGCATCGCATCGAGAAGCTGCCCGTCGTCGACAAGGACTTCATGCTGAGGGGCCTGATCACGGTCAAGGACATCAAGAAGAAAGCCGAGTATCCCAACGCGTGCAAGGATGAGAGCGGGCGACTGAGAGCCGGTGCTGCGGTCGGTGTCTCGGCCGACACCCACCGGAGGGTCGACGCCCTCGTCGAGGCGGGAGTCGACGCCATCGTCGTGGACAGCGCTCACGGCCACTCCGCGGGGGTGGTCAAGACGGTGGAGAAGATAAAGGCAACTTACCCGGAGACCGCGGTCATAGCGGGCAACGTGATCTCATCTGAAGCCGTGGAGGCCCTCGCGGCGGCGGGCGCTGATGCGATAAAGGTGGGAATCGGGCCGGGCTCGATCTGCACGACCCGTGTGGTTGCGGGTGTGGGCGTGCCTCAGGTGACTGCGATAATGAGGTGCCGGGAAGCCTGTGACCGCCTGGGCCTGCCGCTGATCGCAGACGGCGGGATCAAGTACTCGGGCGACATAGTCAAGGCGATAGCGGCGGGGGCGCACTCGGTCATGGTGGGAAGTCTGTTCGCCGGGACCGAAGAGAGCCCCGGCGAGACAGTGCTGCTGGACGGGCGGAGCTACAAGGTCTATCGCGCGATGGGTTCGATAGGCGCGATGAAGGCGGGCAGCAGCGACAGGTACTTCCAGGAGAATGTCGAGGCCCGGAAGCTCGTTCCCGAGGGCATCGAGGGCAGGGTGCCCTACAGGGGCCCGCTGTCACAGACGGTTTTCCAGCTCGTCGGCGGGCTGAGGGCGGGCATGGGTTACTGCGGGGCGGAGAACATCGAGGCGTTGCGGACGAGGTCGCGCTTCATCAGGATCACCCACGCCGGGCTCATCGAGAGTCACCCTCACGACGTCACGGTGACCAAGGAAGCACCCAACTACCGGCCTCCGGGGTCCGGCTAGGTTCACATGGTCGACGCGGTCAAGGAACGGCGCATAGTCGAGCGCATCGCCCGCGACCAGGGAGCGGTGCTCTTCGGGGTGGCGAGAGTCGGCGCCGTCGAGGATGTCTCCGGCGAGGTCGACCTGGCCGGCCTTGAGACCGGGATAAGCTTCGGCTGCCGCCTCAGCGACGTCGTCATGGACGGGATCGAGGACGGTCCCACCCGCACCTACCAGTATCATTACCGGCAGGTCAACCTCTTGCTCGACCGCATCGGCCTCATGCTCACGTCCCATCTCCAAGAGCTCGGCTGCAGGGCCTTTCCCGTGCCCTCCTCGCAGATTGTCGACTGGGGAAAGAACCTCGGGCATATCTCACACCGGGCCGTCGCCCTGCATGCCGGGCTGGGATGGATCGGGAGGAGCAACCTGCTCGTCAACCCCGCCTACGGGGCCAGGGTCAGGTACTCCACGGTACTCACCGACCTCGACCTGCCCTGCGACCGTCCGATCGACGGCGGTTGCGGCTCCTGTATGCGTTGCGTCGAGGCCTGTCCCGGGGGAGCGATAGGTGAGAGCCCGGACGATTTCGACCTCGCCCGCTGCATCGAGACCATCGGCGCGCTCACCAGGCGCAGGAACATAGGCTCGAAGATCTGCGGCATCTGCGTCAAGGTATGCACCGGTGAGCCGGCGTGACGGGCCCGCGGGACGCCGCGGCGGGGATCGCCCATCGGCTTGACCGGGCTCCGCCGGTGTGGTATTGACTATATGTCATGAGACCTTCATATGAAGATGGACATCTTGTAGTGGCGGCCGCCAGGGTGCTGATGCACACGTCCGCCAAGCCGCCGACGCCCGAGCAGATCGCCGAACTCCTCGGGCTGGCCCCCGATTTCGCGAGGGCTCTCGTGGTCGCCCTGGGTGATGAGGGCATACTCAAGGTGATCGAGAACCCGTTCGAGATCCGCGTGGAAATCGGCGACTACGGGAAGCTCGAGGACCTGCCGCGCGAGGCGGAGGGTCCGACCATGACCGAGGAGCTCAGCAGTTTCATCCGCAAGAAACGGGATGAGTACAAAGCCACGGAGAAGATGCTGAGCATGGACGAGATCGAGAAGAAGCAGAAAGAGAAGATGGCGAAGATGGAAGAAGAGATGAGGAAGATGAAGAACCGGGGGCTCCCGCCCTTAGACTAGCCCCGACGCCCTCTTCGAACTATCTTCTAAGGTTCGCGCTTCTTCGCGAGCACTATGCAGACCGCCAGGCCACCGTAGAGCACGGCGCAGGCGACGATGAGCATCACTATCGCCGAAGCCGGAAGCTTGGCGAGAATCGCTGCCACCATCTACGCGGTTCCCCTTTCCTTCGCCCTCATCAGAGCGAGAGAGACTATGACGAGCAGGGCGATCACGGCCCAGCCCCCGATGAACTCCGCCCATCTGCCGGCCATCGGCGCGCCGTAGGGCCCGGCGATCCTGTCCCGGATCTCGACGACGAGGAAGTAGACGAGAGCCGCGGGCGTCACGAACATTATCATTATGTCCCACCACATCCCGACGGAGACTTCGGATTCGGAGTTCACGTATTCACGCAGCTTCCTCGTTCCGTAGAAATAGCCGATGACGATGCACTCGAGCAGGCAGACCACTATCAGCCCGAAGTTGTTCATGAAGTGATCGACGATGTCGAGCCAGTAGAGCCCGGCCCGCGTCGTGTAGGTCGCGCCGATGAGAAGGGCGATCAGCGAGACGCCGAAGTTCACCCTCAGCCGCCGCGCCCTCCACTTGTCCATGAACCCGGCTGCGACTCCTTCCACCAGAGAGAAGGCCGAGTCGATGGCGAGCGTCAGGAGCATGATGAAGAACAGCGCGCCCATGATCGGCGCGATACGCCCGAGGTGGTTTATGATGCTGGGATAGGTTATGAAGGCGAGGCCGAAGCCACTGTCGACCACGCTCTCGACGGGCACGCCCGTCTGGTGCGCATAGTAGCCGAGCGTGCTGAACACCGCGAAGCCCCCGAGGAAGGCGGTGCCGTTGTTCGCCAGCGAGACGATGAAGGCGTTGTTGACGATGTCGGAGCGCTTGGGCAGGAAACTGGCATATGCGATCATGACGCCGAAGCCCACCGAAAGGGAGAAAAAGACCTGCCCGTACGCGGCCAGCCAGACCTTGGGGTCGGAGAGCACCTTGAAGTTCGGGGTGAGGTAATACGCGATCCCGTCCTCCGCGCCCGGCAGCGACAGGCCCTTTATGACGAAGATCACGAGACACAACCACGGCAGCGGGACCGTCAGATAGACGACCTTGCCGACGCTCTTGGCCCCCTTCCAGATGCACAGGATTATCAGCACCCATGATATCAGGAGCCCGAGGAGCACGGGTCCGTTGAACGAGAACACGTCCTTGAGGTTCTGTGAGGTCTGAAGGAAGTCGTTGTAGAAGAAGCTCTCCGTGTTGAGACCCCAGGCGAGGCTGAAGGAGTAGCCGAAATAGTTGACGCACCATCCCATGATCACGGTGTAGTAGGCCACGATCGCGAAGCCTACGCCGCACGCCAGCCACCCTATCCACTCCGAGCGCTTGACGGCGCGCTTCATCGCGATCGGCGCGGACGCCGAGAACTTGTGGCCGAGGCCCATCTCCAGGATCATAAGCGGGATGCCGGCTGTGAGCAGGGCGACGAGATAGGGGATTATGAAGGCGCCTCCCCCGTTGGTGTAACATATGTACGGGAACCGCCAGACGTTGCCCAGCCCGATGGCGGACCCAATTGCTGCAAGCACGAAAGACGTACGTGACGGCCAGTATTCCCTTTCTGCCACTGGTGTCCAGCCTCCCTTCGCGTCTGTAAGCGATTGAGTATGTGCTGATTATAGGAGCGGGCGTGGAGATGTCAAAAGCAAATTCAGCTACGGCCGGTCGCCGTCCCCGGAGGTGCGGATCAGGTCGACGACGACGTCGATGTCGAACGGTTTGTATATCTTGGCGACGGCGCCGGACTGGAGCGCCTCATCGATGGTCTGTTCCTCTGTATAGCCGGTCATGACGACCACCCTGGCCTGGGGGTCGAGATCGAGTATGGCCTTGCAGGTCTCGAGGCCGTTCATGTGGGGCATCCTCATGTCCACGAACGCGATGTCGAAGTGGCGCTGCCTGCAGATGTCGACGGCGACGTCGCCGTCCTCGGCGGTTTCAATCTCTTCGCCGAGACAGTCGGCGACATCCTTGAAGAAATCGCGCACTATTTCCTGGTCGTCGACAACCAATATCCTTCTGCTCATGCAGCCGTCACTCCTTCCAGGTCCCACGCCTCCGAGAGCGGCTCGAGGCTTTTCCTCTTGTAGACGGGACAACTCCTGCAATCCGGGGGCATCGGGTCACCCTTCCTTCGCAGGCGCTTGGCTATTTCCTCCCAGCAGGTGTGTCCCTTCTTGTTCTTGTATGCAGGACAGTCATCCCTGGCGATCCCGCACGTCGACAGGCAGTCGACCATTTCCCAGCAGGGCCGTGCGTCCATCCTGGGCAGTGCGACGCGGAACACCGTTCCTCTGCCTGGGACGCTGTGCACTTCGATCTTGCCCGAATGGTCCTCCACTATGCCGAGACTGATGGAGAGGCCGAGGCCGGTTCCCTTACCGACGTCCTTGGTGGTGAAAAACGGGTTGAAGATGTCGTTGATGATCCCCCTGTCCATGCCCGTACCTGTGTCCGATATGTACACCTCGACGAAGTCGCTTCCCGAGTTTGCGGTGGAGTGGATGGTAAGGATTCCGGATCCCTGGATATCCATCGCATCCTTCGCATTCGAGATGAGGTTGAGGAACACCTGTTCGAGCTGGTTGGCGTCCGCCAGCACCTTGGGGAGATCCGGGGCGAGGTCGCGCTTCACCTTGACGTTATGCGATCTCAGTTGCTCGCCGAGCAACATCAGGGCGTCGTCTATGGGCTGGTTGATGTCGACTTCGGCGTACTCGAACTTGGACTGCCTTGCGAAGGTCCTCAGGTTGTTTATTATCTTGGTCATCCGCGTGACCTGATCTTCGATCTTCTTGGCGTATCTCCACTGCGGAGAGTCGTCCTCGAGCTTGAGCAGCAGGAGATCCGTGTAACCGCTGATACCCGCCAGCGGCTGGTTGAGCTCGTGCGCGACGCCAGCCCCGCACTGGCCCATCGCCGCCATCTTGCTAGCCTGTATCAGCTGGGCCTGGGTCTCGCGCAGGGTCATATTGGCCTCTTCCAGGTCGGCCGTCCGCTCCAGCACCTTTTCTTCAAGCCGGCGGCTGTAGTTCTCCAGCTCCTCGTGCGAGCTCCTGAGGTCGATCACCATCTTGTTGAAGGAGTTTGCGAGTTCCGCGACTTCGTCGTTGCCGCGGACTTCGACGGTATGGCTTAGGTCGCCGGCGGCGATCTTCTCCGTGGCGCTCACGAGCCGTTTGACCGGTACGAC
>JALGWA010000376.1 GCA_025774425.1 bacterium | reverse complement strand
GCGTCGGTCCGTGCTCCCTCACCGCGGCCAGATGGGCGCTCGTACCGTAGCCCTTGTTCCGGCCGAAGCAGTAGCCGGGATACACCAGGTCCAACTGCTCCATCATCCTGTCGCGGACGACCTTCGCCACTATCGAGGCGGCGGCCACGGAGACGCAGCGCGAATCCCCCCGGACGACGGCCAATGCCGGAACATCGACGTCCGGCACCTGCCTGCCGTCGACGATTATGCAGTCGGGCTCGACGCCGAGCGTGGAGATCGCATCCTTCATGGCGAGCAGGCTGGCCTCGAGGATGTTCACGCGGTCGATGGTGCCGGGAGAGGAGATGCCCACGCCGACCGAGACCGCGAGGTCGGTGATCTCTTCGAATGCGCGCGCCCGTGCGCCGGGTGAGAGTCTCTTGGAGTCGTCGAGGCCGGCGGGGATCCTGTCCGGCGACAGCACGACCGCCGCGGCGACCACGGGCCCGGCGAGAGGCCCCCGTCCGGCTTCGTCCACGCCGGCGACGCGCTCGAACCCGCACTTCCAGAGGCTCGCCTCGAGCAGGACGAAGTCCGCTCCCGCAGGCCGGCTAACGCCTGTCTTCCTTGACCTGCGCGGCTTTCCCTTTCCTGTCCCTGAGGTAGAAGAGCTTCGCACGTCTCGTCCTGCCCTTCCTGATCACCTCGACCTTGGTCACGCCGGGGGAGTGATAGGGGAAAATCCTCTCGACGCCCACACCGCCGCTGACCTTCCTCACCGTGAATGTCTTGCCCGTCCCGCTCCCGCGGATCTGCAGCACGGTTCCCTGGAAGATCTGGATCCGCTCCTTCTGGCCCTCGATCACCCGCGTGTGCACCTTGACGGTGTCTCCCGGCTTGAAATCCGGGAACTCGTTCTTCTCGTGTTCTTTCGCGACAGCCTCGACCAGGTCAATCATCGTTATCCTCCGATCACGGTCAACTCAAGAAATATGGCGGTTTTTCTCGATTTCCTCAAGTATTCTTTTGTCCTCGGGCCCGAGGTCGGCCGTCTCGAGCAGGTCCGGCCTCCGCTCCGCGGTCTTCCTCAAGGAATCCCGCCGGCGCCACTCCCTTATCGCCCCGTGGTCGCCGCCCAGGAGCACCTCGGGCACTTCATGGCCCCTGAAGCTGCGGGGCCGCGTGTAGTGGCCGCATTCGATGAGGCCGTCGCTGAAGGAGTCGGTCTCGGCCGAGGCGAGATCCCCCAGCACGCCCGGCAGAAGCCGCGTCACGGCGTCCACGACCACCATGGCGGCGAGCTCGCCGCCCGTCAGCACGTAGTCGCCGATCGAGATCTCGTCGTCCACGAGATGGTCCCTTATCCGCTCGTCCACGCCCTTGTAGTGTCCGCAGATGAGCGTGAGCTCCTTCTTCCCGGCCAGGTCGAGGGCGATCTTCTGGTCGAAGACCCTCCCCTGGGGCGACAGCAGAATGACCGGCGCCTCGCTCCGGTCACGGCCGGCGAGCACGGCCTCGACCGCGAGGAACACGGGCTCGCACTTCATTATCATGCCGGAACCGCCCCCGAACGGGTAGTCGTCCACGGTCCTGTGCTTGTCGCCCGCATAGTCCCGGATGTCGATGACGGACACCTCGACGACCCCGGCGTCCCTGGCCGCCTTGAGCATGCTCGCATCGAACGGCCCTCGGAACATCTCCGGGAATATGGTCAGTATGTTGAACTTCATGTCGATGATCCGGGTGGAGAGTCCGCGCTCCCTAGTCGAGGAGCCCGGGGATGCACTCGATCTCTATCAACCTCTCCTCGAGGCTGACCTTCTTGATCACCTGCTTGACGATGGGAAGCAGCACTTCGCGCTCCCCGTCCATGACCACGAGGACGTCGTTGGCGGGCATCCTGAGGACGTCCGCGACGACCCCGACCGGCCCGTCTCCCTCGTCCACGACCCGGCAGCCCACCAGGTCGAAGTAGTAGTACTCGTCCTCGCCCGCCGGCGGCAATTCCTCACGCCTGAGCCCGCACAGCGCTCCTCCGAGCCCGGCCGCCTTCTCCCTGTCGTCCACGCCCGCCAGCTTGACGAGCGCGATCTCGCCCTTCCAGCGCACCGACTCCACGGCGACGCGGCGGCGCTCGCCGCCGGGCTTCTCTATGAGCACTTCCCGCAGCGACTCGAAGCGCTCCGGGAAGTCCGTGATCGGTTCGACGCAGATCTCGCCCCGCGTCCCGTGGGCCCGTCTCACCCGACCTATGACGACGAAGTCGGCGGCGTCCGTCACTCAAGAATCTCCAGGACGGCGCGCTTCCCCGCCTTGGTCGCCGCCGCGTTGAGGATCGTCCTTATGGAGCGCGCCGTGCGGCCCCGCTTGCCTATGACCTTGCCGAGGTCGCCGGGGCCGACCCTGAGCTCGTACACGGTGGTCTTCTCACCTTCAACTTCCTTGACCGCCACCTGGTCCGGATTGTCAACTAGCGATTTCGCGATGTACTCGATCAGATCTCTCATCCTCAAGTTCCTCCCCCGACGCAAGATTCCGCACCGGCCTGGCCGTGCACCGGTCGCGGCCGGCGAAGCGTCCGGGACGGCATACCCG
>JALGWA010000375.1 GCA_025774425.1 bacterium | reverse complement strand
GGCTCGACCCGCCCTCGTGCGGGGAGGGCGGCCGCATCGCACATGCCGGTGCCGCATCAGCCGTCCCGCGCCTACCGCTGTTTCTTCTTGCTCTTGTCCGGGAAGGGCGGGAGAACGGGCTCCTGCTTGGGATCCTCGGCGAGCTTCTCGAGCACGACCTCGACGGCCTTCTCAAGCTGGGCATCGTGCCCGCGGAGCACGTCGCCCGGCATGTTCTCGATCTCGATGTCGGGTTGGACGCCGCGGTTCTCGAGCGTCCAGCCTTCTCCCGCTTCCCACCACGCGAACTCCGGTATGGTCATCATGCCGCCGTCGACGAAGGGCTTGTCCATCCTGATGCCGACGACGCCGCCCCAGGTGCGCATGCCGATCACGGGCCCCAGGCCCGCGAGTTTGAAGGCCCGCGGGAAGATGTCCCCGTCGGAGCCGGCGTGCTGGTTGCACAGGGCGACGATGTGGGCGTTGACCGCGTCGTCGGGATAGCGATAGGGCTTGCCCTTGCGCGCCTTGCCGTAGGCGAGCAGCTTGATAGAGAGCCGCCTGATGATGAGCTCCGACACGAAGCCGCCGCCGTTGTAACGGGCGTCGATGATGATGCCCGGCTTCTCGATCTGCGGGTAGAAGGTCCTCCGGAACTCTATGAGTCCCCGCGTGCCCATGTCGGGGATATGGACGTAGCCGATGCGGCCGCCCTACGCCTCGTCGACGAACTCCCGCTTGGAGCGCACCCAGTCGAGGTAGCGGAGATCGCCCTCGTCGTCCACGGTCTTGACGATGACGTCCCTGGCCCCCTGGAACGAGGGCCTCTCGTTCACCGTGAGCAGCACCTCGTCGCCGTCGAGGTCGAGGAACATCGAGTAGAAGTTGGTCGGCAGCTTCACCGGCTGGCCGTTGACGGCGAGGATGTACTCGCCGGCCTTGACCCCGGCGTGCGAGAGCATGAGTGGCGAGACGGCCTCGGGACTCGACGGCTCGGGCGGGTATATCTTCTTGATCCTGTAATAGCCGCCCGGCCCCTCCGGGGCGATGTCGGCGCCGAGCAGTCCCACGCGGATGCGGTCGGGGCTCCGCCTGTCGCCGCCCCAGATGTAAGTGTGCGACGTGGAGAGCTCCGCGATCATCTCGCCCATGAGGTCGTTGAGGTCGTCCCGGGTCGCGATCCTGGGGAGCAGCTTCTCGTACTTGGCCTTGACGCCCTCCCAGTCTATGCCGGCCATGTTCGGGGCCCAGTAGAAGTCGCGCTGCAGCCGCCACGCCTCGTTGAACATCTGCTCCCACTCTGCCCTGGGGTCGAGCCTGATGTTCCAGGCCGACAGGTCCACGCGCGACTTGTCGTCACCCTTGTCTCCGCCCGCCTGCTTCCCGGCGTCCACGACGTAGAACTCGTTCATCTTCCTGTAGATTATCTTCTTGCCGTCGGGCGAGAGCCTGTAGGAGTTGATACCCGGCAGTATGACCTCGTCTTCCTTCTCCTTCATGTCGAACATGTGAACGCTGTGTACGGGCTTGTGCTCGCGCCCCCTGCGCCCGCCCTCGGCCATCCCCATGGACGGCCGCGAGCGGTAGAAGACCTTGCCCTCGGCCGCCGTGAGCTGGGAGTAGTGCCCGGCCTCGACGGGGAACTCGGCGACGCGGTCCATGATGCCTTCGAGATCGATCTTGACTTCCACCGCGCCTTCTTCCTTGTCCTTGTCGCGCCCCTTCCGGCCGCCGTCCTTGCCGCCGTTCCCGTCGCCGCCTTCTTCCTCGGCGTCGAGTTCCTCGGGCTCCTTGGGGAAGAAGGGCGACTTCTTGCCCTTCTCGAGTATGACCAGGTAGGGCTTGGTCGTCTTGTCGACGATGGCGTCGAAATCGATCTCGCCGAGCAAGGGATTGATGGTGCGGTCGGAGAGGAAGTAGAGATACTTGCCCTCGGGGTCCCACACGGGCTCGGTGTCGTTGGTGAAGCGGCCGGTCACGCGCGTGATCTCGGACGTCTTGGTGTCGAAGATGAAGATCGACCGGAACCTGTGGTCCTCGTACTTGGAGTAGGCGAGCCACCGGCTGTCGGGCGACCACGAGTAGTCGCGCGTCTCCCAGTACTCGCTGCTGTCCACCGCCGTCACCCTGCCCGTCCCGCGGTCCACGATGAACAGGGTCTGCGAGCCGTCGGAATAGGCCAGCTTCTCACCGTCGGGCGACCACGCCGGCGGGTACTTCCAGTTGCCCGTGTTCCTCGTCACCTGCTTGGGCTTGCCGTCGGGCACGTCCACGACGTAGATCTCCTCCTCGCCGGTCGCGTCGGAGACGTAGGCGACCGCGCTCCCGTCCCTGGACCAGCGCGGGAACTTCTCCCGGCTGCCGGACGAAGGCGCGATGGTGATGGTTCTGCCTTCCTTCGCCGGCACCAGCGCGAGCTCGCCGCGCGAGCAGAAAGCGATGCGCCGGCCCTTGGGCGAGACCTCGAAATCCGTGACGTACTTCGCCGGGTCGACGAAGCGCTCTCTTTCCTCTATCCTGTCGGACGGGACTTGTATGGGCACCTTGTGGTAGTCCCCCGATGCGACGTCCAGGAGCCAGATGTCGCC
>JALGWA010000374.1 GCA_025774425.1 bacterium | reverse complement strand
GTAAGGTACTCCTCCCGGGCTCCCGTAGAGAGCGACCTGAACTCTTCCATCTCGCTCTCCTTCATCACGTGGAGCATTTCTTCTTCGATCTCATGCTTCTGCTTGCCCCACGAGAGCACGGTCCAGGCCACGTCGAACTTGGCCTGTGTCGCCGCGAGAACCCGTCCGCCGTCTTCCTCGACTTCGACCCTGAGGACGTAAGTGCCCGCAGCCAGGGAGGTTATGTCGAACAGGGCGACGTTGCCCGAGCTCCAGCCGCTCAGGCGCACCGCCCTTCGCTCCGTAAAGATCGTATCCCCGCTCCTGTTCATTATCGTATAGACCGTGACCAGGCTGTCTCCCGCACCCCCCTCGGTCAGATCGTAGATTTCGAAGAAGAGCGCCAGCTCCTTGATGAGAAGACCGTAAAGGCGCCTGGGGTTGGGCACAACCTCGTAGCCCGACTTCTCGAAGACGCCGCTCGATCTCCTCGAGAGGCTCCTCGCGAACTCGATGTCGCTCAGCGCCACTTCCCCGCGCCCGAAACGCCCGGAATCGATTGCCAGCTCGACGACGCCGGTCTTCTTCTTGTTGAGGAGGTAAGAGACGATAGCCTTCTTGGGGGCGTTCACGTCCTCGATGGTCACCTTTACCGTGTACCGGCCCGGATGCACCTGGAAACTCGACTGGAACACCTGGATCACGCTCCGGTCGGCGACCTCGGCCTCGGTCTCGGCGAAGACCTCCATCCTCTTCTCGCTGCGCGAGACCTCCTCCCCCTCCATGTCATAGACCGCCACCTCGTACACGAGATCGCCCTTGAACCCGGTCCCGATGTCGATGAACTTGATCTGGTCGTTGGGCACCGTGCAGTATACTTCTTCGGTATTGCGCCCGTTGCCCCCGTAGAACGTGGCGACGTCGGCATAGAAGACGATGTCGCCCTCGCTGGGTCCGGGCACCTCGAGCTCGGCGGCCGGGCAGGCAGGTGCGCAGATCATCATCCCCGCGAGAACGCCCAAAAGAATCAGGGGCGGCCGGGTCGGCCCGGCCGCCTCCGCCTTGCGCTTTGAATGAGGCATACTCAGAATGTCGCCCACAGGGATATCTTGTGCGAAGTCCCCAGAACCCCCATCTCCGAGAAGCCGTAGTCAACACCCCAGATGGAGGGCTTGCTGGCGAGGCCGATCCTCACGAAGGGGAACTTGACACCGAAGCCACCCGTGAATGTCTCCTCATCCCTGTTGAACCTGTACCCACCCCGCAGGGCGAGCTCGAAGTTGGGTCCGAACTTCTGGTAGACGTACTCCGCGCCGAGGTTTATGCGCTCGGCCCCGTCGGGTGGATGGTTGAATTCGAATGAACCCAGCAATCTATGATCAGGCACGTCGAGGATAGGCATCGACGCGCCCACCTTGAACACGATGGGCATCGGGCTCTCCTTGCCGTCGTCACGGAACTTGTAACTGGCGCCCATGTTCTGGAAGCACATGCCCAGTTTGACGCCTTTGAATCCCGTGTCGTACAGCGTACCCAGGTCCACCGCGAAGGTCTCGCCGCTGTAATCCGCAAGACCCTCGTGGACCCACTTGAGGGTAACTCCGAAGGAGAACCTGTCGGTGAACATGTTGGCGTATGTCACGGCCAGCGGGTCTGTACTCGGTCACCTCGGGCATAGGGTCCATCTGCAGCACCGTCGCACTCAGGCCCAGAACACCCGGCAGGAACTTGTAGGAGAAGATGTAGGTGGCGAATTCATGGCTGATCTCGGCCGGCCAGCTCGCGTGGCTGAGGTTGAACTCGCTTCCCTCGATGAGCGCTATGCCCGCGGGGTTCCAGTAGATCGCGGTCGCATCGTCTGCAACGGCCACGAAAGCCTCGCCCATGGCGATCGGGCGGGCCCCTACCCCTATCTTGAGGAACTGCGCCCCGAACGTTCCGACTTTCTCGAAGATCTCCGCAGACCAGCCGGTCGCAGCAATGATCAGCAAGACAGTCACCGCGACAGTCAGCGTTCTCTTCAACGTACTCCTCCTTCCTCTCTCCTATCTTACCACGACGAACTTGTTTATCTCCGTCCCCAGAGGCGATTCGACCTGGATTATGTATATTCCGCTGACAATCTCCTGGTCGTTCCTCGAGACGAGATTCCACCCCGGCGGCTCCCCATTGGGGTCCGTCGGGTCCTCGAAGTACTTCGACCACACGAGGTCGCCGGCGAGGCTGTAGACCCTGACGGTCGCCTGCCGCGGCAGGTTGAAAAAGCGGACTCTCCTCCCGGATGGATCCCTCTCATACTCGGCGAGGTCGCCGATCGCATGCCCCGTCTGCCTGGCTGACTCGCCCATGCCGGGATACGGGTTGGGAACGATGCGCACCTTCCCGGTGACGCGTGCCGGAGTGCCGCGCGGGTAGACCAGCTGCATCGACTGCGAGTAGCTGCCGTAACGGGGAACAGGGGTCAGCTCGCCCGTGACGGGGTTCCTGACCATCTCGGCACTGCCGTCGTCATAGGCCGTTACGGCGTACCAGTAGGGGATGCCGTTGTGCACATCGGTGTCGACATAACGGTACATCCCGATGCCGTTCAGGCCGGTCTCGATCAGCGGCAGGTCGTCCTTGCTCACATCGAGCAGCAACTGCCATTGGCCGGCGGACGGCACCTCACTCTCGTGCCTCCAGCCCTTGGCTTTCCATATCCTGTAGCCGTCGAAATCGTACACTCTCTGTAACGGATCCGGAATCGTCTCGGAGTAGTTGTCCCACTCGATGATGATCTTGCCGTCCCCGGCGATCAACCTCTGCTTGGGTGGAGGCGGCGGGCTCGACCCGAGCCAGTTGACGAACACCTGCTGTCCCCCGGGGCCCGCCATTGGTCCGCCGTTGTACACCTTCTGGGCGTTGGTCGCGTTCTCGATCAGATCCGAGAACGGATCACCGCAGACGAATGCGACCTGGAACACCAACGTGCTGCCCGGAGGTATGGTCGCAAAGGGACCCGCTGAGACGAGGAACCTGTAATCCGCCGCCTTGGTCGTAGGCGGGTCTATCGTCTTCTCGGTGTCCGACAAGCCCCTCATGTAGCGGTATCTCTCCTTGTCGTTCTTGGGGTCCTGCTCGCCGCTCGACCAGCGCTTGAACATATGTATGCCGACCTCGGGCGGCGCAAGGGCACCCCTCGGGTCGGTCGTATGGCCCAGGAACATGACGCCGATGTAGCCGGGAACGTCGCCGTCCTCGCCGCCGGGATAGTCGTACATGTAGCCCATGGTGATGTGGTAGTCCACGGAGATCTCGGCACCCTCGGGGCTGATCTCCTTTCTGACGACCGTCGTATCGATGTAAGCGGCCATGTCGTCTACATAGGACTGAGGAACCTGGCGTACCGGTCCGACGTCGGCGTCCACCATGAACGCGATATAGGCTTTCTCGATGGCTTCCTCACGGTCGTTGGTCACCTTGAACTCGATGCCTATGAAGTCCTCTATCGCAGGGCTCGTCCAGGCATAACTTTCCTGCCTGACCTTGAGGCGGAGCGGGACATGGAAGTCCTCCGTCCGCGTCTTGTTGAAGGAAGTCGAGGAGTCGTAGAATACCGATGTGAACATCTGCTGGGAGATCGCGGCGAAATCCTCGTCGATCTTGCCGTCCCCGTCGTTGTCGTAACCGTCGAGCGGATCCTCGTCCACGAGGTTGTCCGCGTCGTCGTCCTGCAGCCTGTTGCCTCCCGGCTGGCCCTCGAAGGTGGTGTAGACGATGTCCCTGGGGTCGGGCTTGGGATAGAACTCGAGCTGGTACACGGCGGCGGTGACCAGCGTATCGGGCCTCCCGCCTTCGTACACGACTCCGCCCACCCACAGGCCGGCGGCGAACAGGTATTCGACACCGCTCCCTGCGGGCCACTCGCAGGAAGGCGAAGTCGGATCCGCGTTGTAGTCCCCCAGCATGCCCAGATTGGAGGAGTGCAGGAGCATCTTATTGACGTTGTGGTATATTCCCCTGAACTTGACGAACCCCAGCATGCCCTCAGGAGGGGGGGGCCTGTCCGGCCTGTCCATCTCGAAGTAGGCGCCGGCGCCGGATGCAAGGAGCGCCCCGAATAGTATCGCGATCGCCGCAGTCCGCAGGGCACCCACCCGGCTCGCTGTCTTACTACCGTCCATTGACCTGCCCTCCATTGCCATTACCAGTCGAACGAGATCCCGACCTTGAAACTGC
>JALGWA010000373.1 GCA_025774425.1 bacterium | reverse complement strand
GATCATCTTCGACATCGACCCCGGACCGGCCGTCGTCGTCCGGGAGGTCGATATCACGGGACTGCCGGACGACCTCGAGGCCTCCGCGCGGAGGCTGGTCTTGACGCGCGAGGGGACGGTGTTCGAGGACGAGCGGCTGGCCGCCACCGTCGCATCCCTCGACTCGCTCCTTCTCTACTGGGGCTACGCGCGGGCCCGGGTCGAGTATGAGGTCAGGTGGACGGACGAGACGGGCGTGGGCGTCGACTACAGCGTGGCCGCGGGGAAGGTCAACTATTTCCGCAATGCCGCCGTCGAGGGCGCGCCCGGCGACCTCGTCTCTCTGACCAAGAAGGCCTCGGATATCCGCCGAGGCAGGCGCTATTCCACCAAGGCGATGAGGGACGCGGAGGACAACCTCCGCCGCCTGGATATCTACCGGAAGATCAGCCTCGAGGTCACGGATGCGGACGAGGACTCCATCGACGTCAACATGAGCGTGGCCGTGCGCAAGACGCGGACGGTCAAGTTGACCTTGAGGTACTGGAACGACGAGGGCCTGCGCGTCGGCGCGAGCTGGCGCCACCGCAATCTGCTCGGGGCCGGCCGCGGCTTCTACGCGACCGCGGTCGCTTCGAACCTGCTCCAGCGCGCGGAGATCATGCTGTGGTGGCCCGCACTCGTCGCTCCGAGATCGAGAGAGGCCATCTCGGCCATATTCGAGCGCGAGAACGAGGAAGCATACGTCCAAGTCGCCTACGGCGTCGACCTTTCGTCGACCTACTACTTCAGCATCGAGAACAACATCCAGGCCTCGCTCATCGTGGCGGATGTCGGCGTCACGTACAAGACGGCGGACTCCGCGGACGCCGATGTTCCCCAAGGGCTGATGACGGTGCTTTCGGCCCGCGCCAATCAGAACAACACCGACCATCCCTTCAATCCCAGGAGAGGGTTCTCGTCCTGGACCCGGATCAACTGGGCACCCGACCGACTCTCCGAGAACAGTTTCATCAAGTGGGAAGCCTCGGCCTCGGCCTACATCGGAAACCTCGAACCCGCCGTCTTCGCACTCAGGCTGGGACTCGGGGCGGGCAAGCCAACGGGCCGGACTTCCAGGATAATCGCCGGAGAGAGGTTCTATTCGGGCGGCGCCAACTCCATGAGAGGGTTCGGGAGGCGCAGGCTCGGCCCCAAGGACTCGGCCGGCGCCCCGATCGGAGGCGAGGCCAAGGTGGAAGCGTCCCTGGAGGTCCGGAGTCCCATCTTCTGGCGCCTCTGGGGCACGGCGTTCATCGACGCGGGACAGGTGTGGGCCGAGGCGTCCACCGTCGACCTGGGGCGCATCGAGGTCGCGGTGGGACCCGGATTGTGGCTCATGACACCCGTGGGGCCTCTTCGCTTCGACGTGGGCTACAGGCTCACGATGTTCGACGAGGCCGAGCCCCGCGTCGTCTATCATTTCGCAGTGGGTACGGCGTTTTGATGACTCTAAGCCAAGGCGGACGTAGCGCCGGATCAGGCGGACAACACGGGGTTCGCACGCCCGCTCGTCGCGCTCTCAAGGCCGCCGGTATCGCAGTCGTCGGCCTGGCGGCGCTGGCCTCACTCCTCGTGCTTCTCCTCTTGCTCGCGCCGGTGAGGCGCGCCGTGCTCGACTACGCCCTTGCGCGCGCGGCCGACCGCATCCCCGGCGGCCTTACCATCGAGGAGGCCGACTGGCCGAGCCCGACGACACTCGAGTTCGAGGGCGTCACGTGGGAAACCGACGGCACCGCCGTGGTCTCGGCCGATACGCTGGTATTCTGCCTGCGCCTGTGGCCGCTGGTCACAGGCGATCTCGCAGCCCGAGAGGTGATCGCACACGGACTCGCGGTGGATATCCCCGGTGTGAGGGCGCTCTTCCCGCCGGATACGGCGGCGGCCGGCACCGCGCAGGAGGCCGGGAGCGGGTCGCGGGGCTTCCCCAGGGCCGGCATCGTCCCGTGGGTGCCCTCCGTAGCGGTGGACTCGCTCTCGGTGACGGTGTCCTCGATCCGGCTCACCGAGGCCGACGCGATCCGGGATCTCGTGCTCGCAGGGGGATTCGACCTGCGCCCGGGCGGAAGCGGGACATTGCGCATAACGGCGGCCAGGGCCGCGGACGGGGCAGGCCGGTGGAGGCTGGACGGCCTGGCGGTCGACGCCGACCTCGGGCGCGGCACGCTCGACGCGCGGGCGACGGGCGTCATCGGCGACGGCGCGGCGCTTGTCTTCGCGGCCGAGTCGCAGGCATCCGGGAAAGTCGTGCTGACTCTCGCGCGGGAGGGAGGCCAGGCGCCCCCGCGAGGGGCGGGCATGGTCGTCCGCGCCGGGCTCAAGCGTGATACCGGCGGCGTGGTCGGCCTGGACTTCGACCTCGAGGCTCGTACGGCGGGCCCGGAGGAAGCCGCCGTCTTCGCCCCGCTTCGGCGCCGCCTGCAGAACCTCGGCCTCGCGGGGAGCGTGTCGGTCGATGCGTCGGGCACGGTCACCCTGGAGCCGGAGTTCGGCATCCGGGCGCACTGCGTCGTCCGGGAACCGTCCCGTCTCGAAAGGGGCATGGCCGCGTTCGCCTACGGCAAGGGCGTCGCCGCGG
>JALGWA010000372.1 GCA_025774425.1 bacterium | reverse complement strand
CTCCTCGGCGTACGGGAATAGGAGGTTAGCGATGCCGTCAATCAAGGAACTTTCGAAGAGGCAAGACCTGCTGTCGGGTGGGCATCGCGCCTGCGCCGGATGCGGGGCGACGATCGTCGCCCGCCAGGTGCTTCTCGCCGCCGGCAAGAACACTGTCGTCGGCTGCGCCACCGGCTGCCTCGAGGTCGTTACGACGATTTTCCCGTTCACGGCCTGGAAGGTGCCCTACATTCACAACGCCTTCGAGAACGTCGCCTCGACGGTGAGCGGCGTGGAAGCCGCGTACCAGTCCCTCAAGCGCCAGGGCAAGATCAAGCGGGACATCAACTTCATCGCCTTCGGCGGCGACGGTGGTACATACGACATCGGCCTTCAGGCGCTGTCGGGCGCCGCCGAGCGCGGTCACAAGATGCTGTATGTCTGTTACGACAACGAGGCTTACATGAATACGGGTATCCAGAGATCGGGCGCCACGCCCTTCGGGGCCGCGACTTCGACCTGTCCCGCCGGCGACGTGATCCCCGGCAAGCAGCAGTACAACAAGGACATGACGAGGATCATGATCGCCCATCGTATACCCTATGTCGCGCAGGCGTCCCCCAGCCACTGGAACGACCTCGTCAAGAAGGTCGAGAAGGCCCTTTCCAAGGACGGGCCCTCCTTCATCAACGTGATCTCCCCCTGCCACCGGGGCTGGAGATACCCGATGGAGGACACGATCGAAATCGCCAGGCTCGCCGTGGACACGTGCTTCTGGCCGCTGTTCGAGTACGACGAGGGCAAGTGGGCGCTGACCCACAAACCCGCGGAGAAGCTCCCGCTCAGCGCATGGACGGAGAAGCAGGGCAGGTTCTCGCATTTCGCGGACAACCCTGACGTATTGCGGCTGGCGCAGGAGGAGGTCGACAGGCGGTGGGAGGAGCTTCTCGCCTTGGCCAAGATCGGCGATCTCTGCGAAGAGGGTAAACACTGCGACCTCAAGGATCTCTAGGCGACAGACTCGCGAAAGTCATCGGGAGCGGTTTCGGTTCCGGCTACTTTCCCATCGCCCCAGGCACGGTTGGCAGCGCCGTCGGGATCGTGATTCACCTGGTTCTGGCGAGGCTGGGGCTCGTCGGCCCGGACGCCCCCCTTGTCTGGCTGGCCGTGCTCGCCGCCGTGTTCACCGCCGGCGTCGCGGCTTCGGGACGCTCGGAGAAGGCCTGGGGCAGCGACGATCGGAAGATCGTCGTCGACGAGATATGGGGCATGATGGTTTCGCTCTATCTCCTCCCGGTGAGCCCGCTCTACATCGTTACGGGTTTCTTCGTCTTCAGGTTTCTCGACATCGTGAAGCCCTTCCCGGCGAGGCGGGTCGAGCGCGTGGGCGGGGGCTGGGGCGTCATGCTGGATGACGGCGTTTCGGGCGTGTACGCATGCGTCATCCTCCATGTCATGCGATTGGTCGTCGGTTAGAGCACGTGGGCGCGGAATCGGGACGGCGCGTATGAATGCCTGGATAATCACCGTGGGCGACGAGATAGTGTCCGGCTTCGCGGCCGATACCAACTCGGTCTATCTGGCGAAGAAGCTGGCCGGAGCGGGCATAACCGTCAGCCGCAAGACGAGCGTGCGCGACAGGGTGGAAGAGATCGCCGCCGAAATCGACGCCGCGCTCGGCGCCGCGGACCTCGTGCTTATGACGGGCGGCCTCGGCCCGACGAGCGACGACTGCACCAAGACGGCCGTGTGCCGATCCTTCGGAGTCGATCTCGTCGAGAGCGAAGACATCCTGAACCGCGTGAGGGAGCGCTATGAGTCCCGGGGGCTCGAGATGCCCCGGAGCGGCCGGTCGCTGGCCCTGGTCCCCGCGGGGGCGGAGGTCCTGCCCAATCCCATCGGCTCGGCCGTCGGTCTCAAGATGCGGCGGAAGGGGAGCACGCTCTACGTGCTGCCCGGCGTTCCCGGAGAGATGAAGGCGATATACGAGGGCTCGATCGAGCCGGACCTCTTGACGCTCGAGGGGAGGGCGTGCATCAAGGCGAGGGAACTCCGGACGACGGGCCTGGCCGAATCCAGGATAGCGGAGCTCGTCGAGCCCGTGGCCGGCGATCTCGGGGTATCGCTCTCATACCTGCCGCGGCCCGAGGGCGTCGTGCTCCGGCTGATCGCCATGTGCGACACGGAGGCGGAGGCGGGGCGCCTGCTGGGCAGGGCGACCGCCGCGGTGAGAACCGTGCTCGGCGACAGGCTCTACTCCGAACGCGGCGAAGAACTCCATTTCGTCGTCGGCAGGTTGCTGATAGAGTCGAACAGGACCATATCCGTGGCCGAGTCCTGCACGGGCGGGCTCATAGGGCATCTGTTGACGGAGGTTCCGGGCATCTCGTCGCGCTTCATGGAGGGAGTCGTCGCCTACTCCAACCAGGCCAAGATCCGCGATCTCGGCGTCGACCGCGAGGTCATCGAGGTCTTCGGCGCCGTCAGCGAGGAGGCGGCGAAGGCCATGGCGATCGGAATAAGACGGCGGGCCGGCACCGACATCGGCCTGTCGACCACCGGGATAGCGGGCCCGACCGGGGGCACGGCGGCCAAGCCGGTGGGGCTCGTGTACACGGGAATCGC
>JALGWA010000371.1 GCA_025774425.1 bacterium | reverse complement strand
ACTCCCCAGTCGCATATCGGCAAGAAGGGCACGCCGACGATGGGCGGCATCCTCATACTCCTGGCCGTCATCGTGCCCGTGCTTCTCTGCGCCAACCTGACGAACAGATACGTTCTCGTCTGCCTGCTGGCCACCGTGTGGCTGGGAGCGATGGGGTGCCTGGACGATTACCTCCGCGTGGTCAAGCACAAGCCGAGAGGGCTCGTCGGCAAGTACAAGATAGCCGGGCAGGCCGTGCTCGGTCTCGTGATCGGCGCGGTTCTGCTCGCATGGCCGGACGATCCCGGACTCGCGACCAGAACGACCGTTCCCTTCTTCAAGAACGTGTTTCCCAATCTCGACGTATTCTACATACCCTTCGTGATACTCGTCATCACGGGCTCCTCGAACGCCGTGAATCTCGCCGACGGCCTCGACGGGCTGGCGATAGGCATGTTCGGCTTCGCGGCGGCGGCTTTCGCCGGCCTCAGCTATGTGTCCGGCCACTCGGTGCTTTCGGGATATCTCAATATCCTCTACCTCAGGCAGGCCGGGGAGCTCACCATCTTCTGCGCATCGCTCGTCGGAGCGTCGCTCGGATTCCTCTGGTTCAACGCCCATCCGGCGGGAGTCTTCATGGGGGATACGGGTTCGCTGGCCCTCGGGGGCGCGCTCGCGACGGTGGCCGTGCTGATCAAGAAGGAGATCCTGCTGGCCATGGTCGGCGGCCTTTTCGTCATAGAGGCCCTGTCGGTGATAATCCAGGTGGTCGGATACAGGTGGCGGGGGAAGAAGGTGTTTCGGATGGCGCCGCTTCACCACCACTTCGAACTCATGGGGTGGCCCGAGTCCAAGATCGTGGTGAGGTTCTGGGTGATTTCGGCGCTCTTGGCGTTGGTCACCCTGAGTACGCTCAAGCTGAGATGAACACAGGTGGAACGGTGATGAGGAAGGCGTACACAGCGGAGGACCTGGCCGGCCGCACCGTCACGGTGGTCGGCTTGGGCTCGAGCGGGGTCGCGGCCTGCCGCGCTCTGGGCCGCGCAGGCGCCAGGGTGCGTGCGACCGATGCGCGGGGCGCCGACAGGCTGGGCGCCGTCGCCGGGGACCTCCGGGACGAGGGCGTGCGCCTCGAGCTCGGCGCCAACAGCGCCGGATTCGCGGAGGGGTCCGAGCTGGTCGTCGTCTCCCCCGGCGTGCCGCTGGAGAATCCCGTGGTCGCCTGGGCGCGTTCCCGGGACGTTCCCGTGATCAGCGAAGTCGAACTCGCCTACTGCCTGAGCGATGCGCGTTTCGTCGCCGTCACCGGTACCAACGGCAAGACCACCACCACCAGCCTCATAGGCGGGATCCTGAAGACGAGGACGGACAAGGCGCATGTATGCGGCAACATCGGTCTGCCCGTGACGAGCGTCGCACCGGGCCTCGGCCCCGACCACGTTCTCGTAGTCGAGGTTTCGAGCTTCCAGCTCGACACTTGCGTGAGCTTCAGGCCCGACGTCGCCGTTCTGCTCAACGTCACGCCCGACCACCTTGACCGCTACGCTTCCTATGAGGACTACGTGGCCTCCAAGGCGAGGATCTTCGCCAATCAGGTCGGCGGCGACTTCGCCGTGATCAATCGCGATGACGCGGACTCGGTGAGAGCCTCCGAGGGCGCGGAGGCCCGCAAACTCTGGTTCAGTCTGGAAGAGAAAGTGCCGGAAGGCGCATTCGTACACGGAGGGCAGGTAGTTGTCAGGATCGATCGCCGAGAGAGGACCGTCTTCGGTACGGACGCTCTCAAGATCAAAGGTCCGCACAACCTTGCCAATTGCCTTGCAGCTGTCCTGGCGGCTTCTGCCCTCGGTTTTGAAGACGACGCCGTGCGGGAAGGGGTGACGCGTTTCGAAGGGCTCGAGCATCGCTTCGAACACGTCGCCGACCTCGACGGCGTGAGATACGTAAACGACTCCAAGGCGACCAATGTCGACGCCGTGCGGGTGGCTCTCGAGGCCGTGGACGGCCCCGTGGTCCTCATCGCCGGAGGCCGCGACAAGGGCGGTGACTTCGCGGCTCTCGGGTCGCTCGTCCGGGCCAAGGTCGAACTCATGCTGGTCATAGGCGAGGCGAGCGGGATGCTGACGCGCGTCTTCTCGCCGGTGACGCGGGTGCGCGCGGCCGGGAGCCTGGATGATGCGGTCAGGGCGGCGGCGGCCGAGGCCCGGGCCGGGACCACCGTACTCCTGTCGCCGGGCTGTGCGAGTTTCGACATGTTCGCCGACTTCGAGGATAGGGGAAAGGCCTTCAAGCGCGCCGTCCTCGGCCTCGGGGAAACGGGTTCGAGGGGAGGGCGGAGATGAGCGGGACGGCCGGCGGCGTCGACAGGGCGTTGTTCTTCGCCATAGTGGCCTTGAGCCTCGTGGGCGTCGTCATGGTCTACAGCGCCTCCTACGGATACGCAATAGAGGCGACGGAGTCGCGGGATCCGGGATTCTTTCTCCGCCACCACATCATACGCGTCGTGCTCGGCTTCATGCTGCTGGTCGTGTTCACGAAGGTGAGGGAGGACGTCCTCCGGCGCCTGGCGCGCCCTCTTCTCGCGGGCGCGCTCGTCCTGCTCCTGCTCGTGCTCGTGCCCTCGCCCCTCAGGGTGGAGG
>JALGWA010000370.1 GCA_025774425.1 bacterium | reverse complement strand
CAGCGATCGATCATGTGCGTCGGCTTCTCAAAACGGGCGGCCTGTTCTACTTCACCTGCCCGAGCCGCGACGACGGCAAGTACGGGTCGGGCCGGGAGGTCGCGCCGCACACGTTCCTGAGCGAGAACGCCGTCGCCCCGGGGGACATGCACTATTTCCCGGATGAGGCCGACCTCGACGAGGTGCTCTCGGGCTTCTTGCTGGTGGCCAGAGACAAGCGGGAAGGGCACTGGGACAACAAGGTGACGAGACAGTTCTACTCGAACTGGCATGTGCTGGCTCGAAAGGCTTGAGGAGATTCGACGCGGCTCACCGGATTCGGGGCGGGCCCATGGCGTGTCGGGGGTGTTCTTGCCGAAGCACGTCGAGCAGCCTGGACCGCCGGCTGCATGGACGCTTGACCGTGCGCGGCGTCTACTGGACCCTGAAGACCTTCCTGAAATGGAAGCCGTAGGCGGCGAAGGTGACCGTCAGGGGGAGCATCCGCGGGCGCCTGAAGAGGGACCACAGGACGATCTTCCAGTAATGCCACCTTTCCCGGTCGACAACGCCCAGGCGCAACGACGACTTGAAGAGCGATTTCAAGTCGCTGAATCTCAGGCGGGGCCTGGTGTTCCTGGGCGGATCGAATTCCTTGAGGAAGCTCTTGACCCTGTCGTAATACGGCCCGGCCGAGTAGATCGTCTTCACCACCCTCTCGTAGCCGTCGACCAGCGTCTGCTTGTCCATCTTCGGAATGAAATTGAGGGTGAAGTCGGTATTGTTGCCGGAGATCTTCTTGAGGAGCCTGCCTTCCTCGGTGAGGCGCTTGTGAAGTCTCGTGCCGCGCGGCGCGTTGAGAAGCCCCACCATCGCCGTCACGATGCCGCTGTTCTGGATGAAGGTGATGAGGCTGTCAAATGTCGAGACGGGGTCGCTGTCGAAGCCGACGATGAATCCCCCCTGCACCCGGAGGCCCCTGGCCTGGATCTTCTTGATGCAGGCGAGCAGATCGCGGTTCTTGTTCTGCACCTTCCTGCATTCGGCGAGGCTGGCTTCGTTCGGTGTTTCGATGCCGACGAAGACCGCCGTGAAGCCGGCTCTGGCCATGAGGTCCATGAGCTCGGGGTCATCTGACAGGTCGATCGAGGCCTCGGTGTTGAAATAGAAGGGATGCTTCCTTTTCTCCATCCACTCGATGATCGCGGGGAGCAGCGTTCTCTTGAGCGTGCGCTTGTTTCCTATGAAGTTGTCATCGACGAAGAATACGCTGCCCCTCCAGCCGCTCCGGTAGAGGCTCTCGAGTTCGGCGATTGTCTGGTCCGTTGTCTTGGTCCGGACCTTGTGGCCGTAGAGCGCCGAGATGTTGCAGAACTCGCAGTCGAAAGGACAGCCCCTGGAGTACTGGACCCCCATGCCCGAGTACTTTCCCATGTCGAGGAGGTCCCATCTCGGTATGGGCGCCGCCGTCATCGGGGGCACTTTGTCGGATGTGTAGAGGCGGCGGGCGCGGCCCGCCTCGAGGTCCTCGAGAAACGGCCCGAGCGTGACCTCGGCCTCGTTGAGGACGAGGTGGTCGACCGTCTCGAAGTCCTCGAATTCGGCGGAAAACAGGGGCCCGCCGGCGACCGTTTTCTTCCCCAGCGACCCGCATCTGGAGATGACCTCGACGGCGGAGTCGCGCTGTATGGACATGGCGCTGATGAAGACGTAGTCCGCCCACTCGAGGTCCCGGTCCCTCAGGGGTCTTACATTCATATCGACGAGCTTGACCTCGAACTCCGGCGGGAGCATGGCCGCGACGGTCAGCAGGCCCAGGGGCGGGAAGGCCGCCTTCTTCGAGATGAATCCGAGTGCGTACTTGAAGCTCCAGAATGTC
The DNA here is from genome assembly GCA_025774425.1 of bacterium. Taxonomy (GTDB): domain Bacteria; phylum Arandabacterota; class Arandabacteria; order Arandabacterales; family JALGWA01; genus JALGWA01. The sequence continues at coordinate 763 of JALGWA010000370.1, read as the reverse complement.
GCCGGGTATTCGGGATATACGAGGAGTATTCTCATTTCCGCCTCCGCTTGAGTGCGTTCCTTGTGCCGTTGCCCGCCCCGGCCGCAATGCCGTGGAGCAGGAACTTCATCGTTGCCTCGATCGCATCCGCAACCTTGCCCGTCCTGTGCCCGTAGGGATGGGCGTAGATGGTCCCGCTCAGCAGATTGGCCAGGATCTCGCTGGTCTCCCTGGGGTCGGTGCGGCGGAACACTCCGAGTCCTACACCGGACGCCACGATCTCCTCGAGGCGCCGGGCGTTGTGGGTATGGATCGAGTCGTACGTGGTCTCCGCACGGGTCCTGAACTCGCCGCCTTCGCGAGCGATCACCTCCGCGAAAGCCTGGTCTTCATCAAAGAATCGGAAGTGGGCGCCGACCAAGGCCTTCACCTTCTGGACGGGGCCCGAGGCCTGTCGGACCTCCTCGTCTATCTTCTCGGTGAGGCGCCTGACTGCGTACTCGACCGCGGCCAGGAATAGCTCCCTCTTCGACCTGAAGTAGAGGTACACGGTCCCCTTGGCTATGCCGAGCGAGCGGGCCACGGTCTCGACGTCGGTACGGCCGTATCCGTTCCGCGCGAACAGCACGACGGCCTTCTCCAGGATCTCGCGCCTTCGGAGCGAGGGGTCGAGCCTTGTCCGTCTTCTGCGTTTGGGTCTCGTCACTGGTTCCCCCGTACGGTGAGAACGATAAACTGACTGACCGGTCAGTCATTAACTCAAGATAGCCTTTTTCGACCCCGG
>JALGWA010000369.1 GCA_025774425.1 bacterium | reverse complement strand
ACTTCGCGACATCCCATTGGGCGACGGCGTCCCGCGGGCGTTTCTCGGCGATGTCGCGATAGGTGTTCTCCGCCGATCGGATGTCGCCCAGGCGCATGTAGAGGTCGGCGAGGCGTCGATAGGCCGGCCGGTACAGGGGGGCGACGGTCTCGGCCTCGAGAAGCGCGGCTATCGCAGCCGACGTGTCGCCCGCCGCGTCCGCGATCCGCGCGAGCGTAACGCGCGGGTGGACCAGCAGCGGCTCGAGGGCGATGGCTTCTCTGCACGCGGCGGCGCCGCGTTCCGCCCACTCCGAGGATCTGGTTTTTTTGAACTTGAGCATGCAGGCGCGCCCGAGGTATGCGAACGCCAGGGCGTACGAAGGGTCGGCGGCAGTCGCTCTCTCGAGCCAGGCGACGGCGCTGTCGAGCGCGCCGCCGGCTCCCGGAGCTCCCAGACAGCTCAGGCCCATCAGAAAGGACTCGAACGCTTCGGGCACGATGGTTCCGCCCATACTCGTCTTCTGCCTGAGCGCGGGCGTCATGCCGGCGTCGACCATCCGTGCGATCTCGAAGACGGCGCTGTCCTGCCACGTCGCCAGGTTCGCCCGGTGATCGGTGATGACCCGCGGCTTGCCTGCCTCCGAGATGCCCGGCCCGCGAACATCGTACCGGGTGAGAGTCAGCATCAGCGTGTCCGCCCGGCACTTGAGCGCGCCGCCTATGGCCACGTTGGCGCCGAGTTCCAGGCATGACTTCTCGGGCTGAGCGAGGTCGGTCGCGATTGCGGCGTAACGAGGGACCGACCACAATGAATCCCCGGCGTTCTCCATGCTTTCGAGCCGGTACGCGACATAGTCCGCCAGACCTTCGCAGTACATCCTCTCTTCCGCGGTTCCCCCGTCGAGATCGAATTCCAGGAGGAGCACACGCCTCTCTCCAGGATGTCGCTCGATCCCGAACCACCCGACGACCGCCCGCCCGAGGGGGGTGAGCAGAAGAAGGAGGACGGCGAGGACCACAATGCCCGCGGGGAGGGCAACCCGGCGAACCCTCTCCCCCCTCGCGAATGCGGGCACGGGAAGCGCGATGGTGCTGCCGGAAGTCAAGTCGTCGAGCAGATTCTGCAGTGCGCCCCGGAGGTCGGCCGCGGTCTGGTACCTCCCGTCCGCGTCTTTCTTGAGGCACCGCTCGACGATGGCGGCCATGCCGCCCGGGACGTCCGGGTTCACCCGGCTGAGCGGCTCCGGCTCCTCGTGGAGAATGGAGTATATGACGGCCGGGGGATTGGCGCCTGTGAAGGGTCGACGGCCTGTGAGGGCTTCGTAAAGCACGACCCCGACCGACCAGATGTCCGAACGCTGGTCCACGGTCTCGCCGCGGGCCTGCTCGGGTGACATGTAGAGAACGATGCCGACCGCCGTTCCGGTTCTCGTCAGGTGGGTTTCGCCCATGAGCTTGGCCAGCCCGAAGTCGAGAATCTTGACGCTGCCCTGCCCGGTTACGATGATGTTCCCGGGCTTGATGTCCCTGTGCACTATGCCGGCCTCGTGGGCGCGGCCCAGCCCGGCGCATATCTGTATGCCGATCCGGAGCACGGTCTCCACCTCGAGCGGGCCCGCCGCGATCATCTTCCTCAGAGTGTCGCCCTTGTAGTAGGACATGCAGATGAAGGTCTGCCCGTCGGGAGTCTCTTCTATCTCGTGAATGTTGCAGATGTTGATATGGTCGAGCGACGACGCGACCTGTGCCTCCTGCAGGAAACGCCTCTTGGCGTCCTCGTTCCGCGTGAGATCGAACGGGAGGAACTTGAGTGCGACCCGCCGCTTCAGCCTGGTGTCCTCGGCGAGGTACACCTGCCCCATCGCGCCCTCGCCTATCTTCCCGGTTATCCTCTAATGGGAGATGACGGCGCCGGCGGCTATGCACTTGAATGATCGGGTACTGTCCAGGTCATCCCTCTCGCGACCTTCAGCCATACGGTGACCCTTCAGCATCGATCGAAGCGCCCATCGCCCGGCTCCAACTCCCAGTCCCGTCAGCTCAAGCCGGATTATACCACGGGCGCCGGGGCGCGGAAAGCAAAAACAGGGGCGGAATTACCTGTTGCGTCGCCCCCGCTTTTGTAGAGAATTGGAGTATCGCTCTGCGGGCAAGGGTGGCGGAGATCACAGGCGGTGTGTCATGGAAGTTCCCGACATGTGGGCCCGGCTGCTGGAGTTGATCCATGCCAGCGACCTGCTGACACTCGGGGTGCTGCTCTTCTCCGGCTTCCTCGTCGGAAAGCTGGCGGAACGCGCCCGGCTCCCTGCGATCACCGGGTACATCATCGCCGGGCTCCTGCTCGGCCCCTCGATGCTCGGTGTCGTCGGCGGGGAGGGCGGTGACAGCCTCGCGGGCATCACTCATGTCGCGCTGGGGCTCATAGCCCTGACGATCGGCGGAGAGTTCAGCTACGCACGGGTCAGGCGCACCGGCGCCAATATAATCGTGCTCACCCTGTTCGAAGCCCTCTTCGCTTTCGCTTCCGTGGCCGTCGTGATGAGGGCGCTGGGCGTGGCGACACCCATTTCGCTTCTTCTCGGCGCGATCGCCGCCGCCACCGCCCCCGCCGCGACGGTGGTCATCATAAGAGAACTCGAGGCCCGCGGCGAGTTCA
>JALGWA010000368.1 GCA_025774425.1 bacterium | reverse complement strand
CGGGCGGAGGCACGTTTCTTTGCGGCATTGAGGACCTTCCTCGATGAGAACACGGCGCCCGGGGACTACGTCCTCGCGGTACCCCAGCTCCAGATCATCTACTTCCTGTTCGACAGGCGGAATCCGACCCGCTACGCCCACTACAGGCGCGCCCTGGAGCCCCGTGAGGAGCGGCGGTACATCGAGGACATAGAGCGGCACCGCACGGAGTTCATTCTCCTGACCGAGCCCCGGGAAGGGGCGAGACTGGCCGACACGGCCGGCGGCTTCAGCGAATACGCCGCAACGGTCAGAGACTATATTCTCGAGAACTACACCGAGGTCGGGCGCATCGGCTCGGTGAGAATGTTCAGGCGGAATCGATGACCAAACCGACTGCTTTCAAGGTGCTGCGCATGGTGGTGAGCGCCGGCATAATCGCCTACCTCGTCACGACGCTGGACCTGGGCAGGATCGGCATGCATCTCAAGAGCCTCCGGCCAGCGCCCCTTCTGCTCGCCGCGGCGGCCGACCTGGCCATGATCTCCACCAATTCCCTGAGGTGGAAGATACTTCTCAAGGCCAAGGGCATTGCGCTGCCGCTCCACAGACTGATCGGCTACTACCTCGTCGGCATTTTCTTCAGCGCCTTTCTGCCGACCAGCGTCGGGGGCGATTTCGCCCGCATCGTCGGCGTCGCCGGCGCGACCGGCCGCCGCGCGGACGCCTTCGCCTCCGTGGTCGTCGAGCGCCTGATGGGGTTCTTCGTGCTCATACCCATCTGCCTCGCGGCCATACCCTTCGTGGCCTCCCGGTTGGAGGACGTGCGGCCGCTGGTCATCATCGCCGTCGGGGGCCTCCTGGTCTTCTCCGCGGCCTATCTCATGCTGCTCCGTCCGGTGGCGAGGCGCCTGTCGCGGTTTCTCGACCCGCTCTTCGACCTCTTTTCGAGATTCAAGGTGAAGGACCGCCTGGAGAAGGCCTACGAGGCCATCGTCACCTATCGCGACTCGAGGGGCGCCGTCGCGGCCGGCTTCGCCCTTTCGGCGGCCTCGCGCCTGATATGGGTGCTGGGCTGCTACTTCGTCGCGCAGGCGTTCTCGCTGGACGTGTCGTTCACCACGCTCCTCGTCGTGGTGCCCGTCGTCGAGCTCGCGCGCGCCGTCCCAGTCTCGCTCTCCGGCATCGGCGTCAGGGAGGCGGCGTTCGTCGCCCTGCTGGGCCGGTTCGGCGTGGGGGAGAACCTCGCATTCGCCTACGGGCTCATGGTCTACTTCGTCTTCTTCGTCTTTTCCATCATCGGCGGCGTGCTCTATGCGGTCGGCGGCCTGGGGGGCGGGGGCATGAGGGAAACGGGAGGGGCGCCGGAATGAGAACCCTCCTCGCGATATCGCTGCTCGTCGCCGTCGTGGCCGCCTTCTTCTCGAATGTGCTCTTCGGCGACCGGATTCTGCTCTCGACCAACCCGGCGGCCTACGAGCCGTGGTCGCATTACGCCGGCGAAGATGAGCGCGCCGGGAGGTCGTACAGGACGGACGCCCTCTTCACGTATCTGCCGAGACAGGCCGAACTGTCCCGGAGAATCCGCTCGGGCGATTTCCCGCTGTGGAGCACGGATATCTACTGTGGAGTCCCCTTCCTCGCGGACCCGCAGGCGAGAGTGCTCTATCCGTTCTCGCTTCTCTTGTCCTTCGTGGACCCGCCCAGGGCGATGGGCCTTGACATCGCGCTCCATTTCGCAATTGCCATGGCCGGAATGTACCTGTTCCTCCGGTCGATCGGCGCCTCGACGGGCGGCTGCCTCCTCGGCGCCTTGTCGTACGGCTTCTCTTCCTTCCTCTATACGCGCACCGGCCATCCGACATTCGTCGCGTCGGCGTCCTACATACCCTGGCTGATGTTCGCGCTGGAGAGGGTGAGGCAGGGCAGGCGGCTCGGGGGCCCGCTTCTCACGCTGATGCTCGCCCTGGGCTACCTCAGCGGCTTTCCGCAGGTCTTCATGTTCGGCGTCGCGACCATGGTCGTCTACGCGGCCTGGACCGCGCTGGACGACGCCGTACGCGGCATGGGCCGGCGCGCGTTCCGGGCCTGGCCGGCAATAACGCTTTCGGCGGCGCTGTCCATGCTGCTCGTCGCCGTGCAGCTCCTGCCCTTCCGGGAGTACATCCGGAACTGCGTCGGCCTCGGCCTGACCTTCGAGGCCATGGTCGAGACCCATGTGTGGCACCCACTGTTCCTGCTTCGCAGCGTCGCGCCGGGCTTCTTCGGCGTGACCGCCGAGGGCACGAGCTGGCTGGCGATCCTCAAACAGGGCGTGCATCATCAGGACACGGGGCTCTTCATTTACGCCGGGCTGGCATGCCTGCTCCTTGCGGCGGGCAGTCTCGCCTTCGTCCGGCGCTCCCAGCATGTGCGGGCGCTCCTGTTCATTCTCTTCCTGAGCGTGGGCATAGGCACGAGCGCGATCTTCCTCCGGGTCGCCTACCGCATGCTGCCGTGGATCAAGTACTCCCAGGTGGACAGGATCTCGGTGGTCGCATGCTTCGCCGTCTCGGCGCTGGGCGGCCTGTCGCTGTCGATGGCGACGGCGGGGACGGGCGGCGGCTCGAGAAGGGCGTTCAGGATCATAGTCGCCGTGGCGGCGGCCGCCGTTGCGGGT
>JALGWA010000367.1 GCA_025774425.1 bacterium | reverse complement strand
ACGATGCAGGGCGATGACCACACCTCGCCCGAGGTCGGGCGCGGCCACCCGGCGCGCGTCGTGCCGTCATGCTCCCATACATGCACGTTCTCGTCCTTCGAACCCGCCACTATCTCCAGGCTGCCGTCGCCGTCGAGGTCATCTATGCAGACCGAAGAATAGATCACGTTCGCCGGGCCGACCGGCCAGCCCGCCTGATAGGGAGCACCCGTCCAGGTCTCCAGGGTCTCGCTGGGAGCGCTCAGGTTGCCCATCGAGTCGCGCACGCAGACGTAGTAGTAATAGTCCTCCTCGCTGGCGAGACCGTCATCGACGAGGCGCGCATACCCTTCGACCATACCGGCCAGGACATAGGGACCGGTCTGTTCGTCGGCCCGGTACACGTCGTAGCCGGTGAAAAGGCTGTCTCCGGTCGGATCCCAGGCCAGCTCGACGTAGTCGTCGCCGCTCAGGTAGCGGAGGCCGCTCACGGCGAGCGGATCGCGCACCTCCACGGTCTCGACCCAAGTCCTGGCGTATTCATCCTCGAGTTCGATCTCGAAGACCATCGTACCCCCGGTGGCCCGCACGAGGTATCCGTCGCCCTCTCCGTACTCGAGGCCCGCCAGGTCACCGTAGGAGCTGATACTGTCCTCCACGACGGCGCCGCTCACGGCGCGCAAGGTGCCGGACACATTCCGGAGCCCTCCGCTCCCTGCATTGCGCACGCCGTAGACGACGTCGAGGCTGTCGCCGACCAGCGGCGTCAGCACGATGCGCTCGCCCTTGAGGGTGCCGTCCCGGACGAGTACGCGGAACCAGTCATACCACTGTCCCGACTCTCCGTCCCGGATCATCGTTTCGAACCACACGCCGACCCTGTCGCCGCCGAGGCCCGTGAACTCGACGTCATACTGGCGCACGACCTCGCCGGCTCCGACGCTTCCGTAATCCTCGCTGGCGTCATGCAGCACGACGCCGCTCCCGGCGCCCGCCAGGAAGTCGAAACCGTCCTCGAAATCGTTCAGGGTGATCTCTCCCTCGAGGAGGATGTAATCGCTCCCGACGACGAAATTGTCACCGCCGTCAACGCTCACCGTCTTGAATCCCCGTATCTCACCGTCGACCTGCAGGCTGCACCGATAGGCATACGTACTGTCCCTCGTGCCCTCGAATCTCACGTGCCAGCCCATGCCGTCGAGCCAGAGCCAGCAACCCTTCTCGCTGCCGAAGTCGCGCCTCGGCCTTCCGAGCACTTCGTCTCCTATGCCGACGTCGAACGGTATGGCCGCGGGGTTATGGCGGTCCCGCCCGATGTAGACCAGGCTGTCCCTGTACTCTCCGGCGATCACGACATCGACCGACAGGCTGCAGCCCTCCAGGGCGACGATGTCGGCCACGACGCCGTCGAGAGTTCCCGAACCGCCGTTCACGAGGCCGACTTCCAGGCCCACTCGCTCGCCCCAGCCGGCCTCGCCGTCACCGTTGCCCGTCCAGCCGGCGCCGTCGTCGATCGACACGCCGGCGACGTAGCACCGGCCGCCCGCGCCCGTGACGCTGACGCTGTCGGTGTAGACGAGGTAGCCCGCCTTGCTCACCGAGAGGTCCGCGTAGCCGCCGCCTCTCGGGCGGTACTCGACCACGGCCATGCCCCCGGCGTCGGTCAGCGCCGCGCCGTACTCTCCACGCTCCCCCCTGAGAACGACCACGGCCCCTTCGACGGGGGAACCGTCCTCGGAAACCCACACAGAGTAGGTGCTGTCATCGTAGGTCATCGCGCCCGAGTCGGCGACATCGAACGTATCGGGCTCGTCGACCCACATGTGGAGCACGGGGTCGCCGACGAGCAGATAGGTCAGCATGGTCCATCTGACCGAACCGTCGCGGGCCTGCGCAGAAGAGACGAAGTCATGATGGTGAAGTGCGCAGGCGTCGCCCAAGCGCGTTATGCCCCTCTGGTAGATGTACTCGCAGAAGTCGTTCAGGAAATACTGCCCGATGTTGGGAAAGTCGTATCTCGTCGTCGCGTACGTGCCTATTCCTCCGCCTGCAGGGTTCACGACGAAGTGCCTGAATATGCAATCGACGTCCACGGCGCTGTTGTTGCAGTTCAAGGCGTAGAAGAACGAATACTGGTTGTAGTTGGAAAGCGTATCGAAGTCCGCGGGGAAGATGAACGGAGGGTCACCGGCGCCCGTCGAGGTCCTGAAGGCGTCCCCGTGGCCGGCGACCACCACGAAGTTGTGGCCCTTGCTCAGCTCCCGCAGGCAGATCTCCCGGTCCATTGTGCCCACTTCCTGATACCGCGCGGAAGTGTCGATCCAGGCCGGGAAGTATGTGGCGGCCGTGTCGCAGATGTCCTTGCCGTTCAGCGTGATCGGGTCGCCCGGCTGCCAGTCGACCGGGAAGATCACCTCGCCCAGGAGGAGCGTCTTTCTCGCCCAACCGGCCTTGGGGGTCGTCGAGTATGCTATGACCTTGTCGACATAGCCCGCCGCCTCCGCCGCGGTGCGCACGGGCACCCTGCCGGTGATCACCTGCGTATAGAACGTGACGCCGGTGACGCCGTCGCCTATGACCGTCTCCCCGTCGCCCCATTCGCCGAATATGTCGTTCCCGTTCTCGTTCCAGGTGCCCTCGAGATTGGAATAGTACAGATCCGTCGGTATGCTCTCACCGCCGTAGTGCTCCGTCCACGCATAGCGTATCGGTACGACGCTCGCATCCCCACCCAAAACAACGTAAACCGTCCCCCATCTCTCATAAGCGTCCCGCAAAAAGTTCCGAACCCGCTCCGCATCGTCCGATCCACTGTAATTGGCGTATATCCACCCCAAACCCCGCACCTCCGTCCGCACACCAAGACCGTCATGCCAATCCGCCAGCCGCTCAAACTCCTCAACCATCTCATCCGACGTCACAATCACACAGTCAACCACCCCGCCGTCAAGCCCAGGAGACTCGCTCGTCCAATCCCTGTATCCCTCCAACCGCCAGTCCCCGTAATCCCCTATCTCTACACCCAGTGCTCGCCCCATCACGTCGTCCAGATGCTCATCCAGAATCCGGCTCCGCCGAATCACTCGAAGCCCATCACCGACCGCCTCGCAATCCACACGCAAACGCAGACCCCGAAGAACACCCGACCCCCCTGATCCCACACGCACCGGATTCACCACCACCGTCAGCACGTTGTAGCCCAGCAGCGACCCGCTGCTCACCGCCTCGACTCCTCCGGCACCTCATATCCCCTCACGGCATACCCCGGCGGCAGTAGCCGCGTCGCGTACATCCGCCCCGAAGCCTCGTCCTCCACCGCCGACACCGCAACCCCATCCCCCAGACGCAACACCCCACCGTCACCGAATGCAATGTCCACACTGTAGCCGTATGCCAAAACGGGAATGACCAGGAAGACCGCCCATGCGACGACGCCTGCCGGGCCACGCGCGAAGCGGCGTATGCGCATCCCCGCGGCGTCTTCTCTATGGACTCGTCCGTTCATGCCGGCCCCACCTCATTACACCGTCACTCGATCCATTCCAACACATTGAGATCAAAGGGGCGCAACGCCTGAGAAGGCATCATCCGGCAGCCGGCGGACGTTCCCCTATCTTCCTGGCGGGTATGCCGGCGGCGATGCTGTAAGGTTCCACGTCGCGTGTCACGACCGCCCCGGCGCCGATTATGCAGCCCTTCCCCAGGCGCCTGCCCGGCAAAACGATTGCGCCTATGCCTATGTCGCAATCGTCCTCGACCACCACCTCCGCAAACTCCAAGTCGCACAACAACACGGGTACGTCCCGTCCCTCCTCCGAATGGCGGGAGGACATGATCTTGACGCACGGCCCGATGCCCACGCATGACCCGATCGTCACCCCGCCCGCGGCGTTGATGTAGGTCATCTGGCCGATGTATGTGTCGTCGCCGATCACGAGCCGGCTGCCCTTGTAGCCCCTGAGCACGGCATAGTGCCCGATGTAGACATTCGAGCCGATGCTGACGCTCTCGGGATCGAATATGAGGGCCCCGTCCTCGATGACTACCCCGTCTCCGATCCGGGCCAGTCTCGAACGGTCGACTTCTCCCGTGCCGTATGAGAAGGCGCGGAACTCCCGCATGTCTGTTACCTCACGACGACCACTTTCTTCGTAAGGTCGGAAGCGTGCTTTCCCGACACCTTGACGAAGTATATCCCGCTCGAGACGGGACGTCCATTACTATCGTCACAGTCCCACGTCGCGTCATGATAGCCGGCGTCCAACCGCCCGTCCACGAGGCTGCGTACGCGCCGTCCCCGGACATCGAATACGTCCACCCTGTACTCGCCGGAGTCGCTCGACGGCACCGCGAGGCGCACCGTCACCTGCGAAGCCGCCGGGGACGGGTAGGCCATGAGCACCAGCGTCTTCGGCAGGCGGCCCGGCTCGCCCCCGTCCACGCCGGCCTGCGACGGACCGGCATAGAGCTGGGAGTTGAACGTGTCGTGATTGTGCCTGGGCCAGTCCATGGCGCCCTTGTCATAGGGCGCGCTCAGGTCGAAAACGTGCACCAGCCCGTCGTAGCCGCCGACCACGATCTCCACGTCGCCGTCGCCGTCGAGGTCGCATATCGCCGGGGTGGAGTAGATCTCGTGTATGACGAAGCGCGGCCAGCCGTTGACACGGCTGCCGTCGGCATGCCATGCATAGAGGAAGTTGTCGGTGCAGCCGATGATGATCTCCGGCTCGCCGTCGCCGTCGATGTCGCCCACCACGGGGGAGGACTCGAACTCGCCCGTCGCGGACTTGGGCCATCCCGGCCGCAGCGCGCCGTCATGGCCGAATACGTAGACGTAGCAGGAGTCGTCGGTCTCGTGGACCTTGCTCGTCCCGACGATGACGTCCAGCTTGCCGTCGTCGTCGAGGTCGGCCAGCGCCGGCGAGCTCCTGACGTAGCCGGTGACGTTCACCGGCCAGCCGTACCGGTAGCTTCCATCGTGGTCGTACACACCCACACCCTGCCAGTACATGCCGCCCATGACGAGTTCCATGTCGCCGTCGCCGTCGATATCGCCGATCGCGATGGATCCGTACATGGCATTCGTGCTCGCGAACAGCCCGTCCGGATTGAGATAGCCCGTGCCGTCGCTGTTCCATACGTGTATGTCGCCGCCGGTGCCCCCGACCATGACTTCGAGGCTGTCGTCGCCGTCGAAGTCGGCCAGGGCGACCGAGCCGTAGATCGTGCCGGAGACCACACCCCAGTAACCGTTGGGCTGGAGATACCCCGTGCCCTCGTGATGCCAGCAGTAGACCTGTCCATAGGTATTCGCCACCACGATGTCGAGGTCGAGGTCGCCGTCGAGATCATCGACCGTCGGCGCGCTCCTC
>JALGWA010000366.1 GCA_025774425.1 bacterium | reverse complement strand
CGATTGCCGCGGTACTTGAGATGACCCTCCTTGAGGAACTCGAAGTTCTCGAAGACGGCGCCGTCCCACTTGCTCGACAGGGCCAGCGTCTTTATGTACATCTCGGTGCCCGGAAACGGCGCGGCGTTCAGGCGAAGTTCGAAGAAATACTCGGGGTTCTCCAGATACCAGTTCCTGCTCTCGCCGTTCAACATGGCCATGAACTGCGAATAGCCCTCGAGGCTGACGGCCCATGCGGCGGCCGACGCCGTGACGACCACCAGAGCCGCCAGTACCCCCGTTCTCAGCACTTGTCCTCCGTCGGTCAGAAGTCCAGAGAGAGCGAAAGCCTGTACTTGGTTCCCGGGCGCCTCACAGAGAGCAGCGATGCGTCCAGGGTCAACCACGATATCTTGAGCCCGAGGCCCGCGGTCGCCCTGCCGTCGTTTATGCCGGCCCTCAGGGCGAAGACGCCGACGAACCATATCTCGGTGCCCAGCGCGTAGCGCACGTTGCGCGTGTAATAGCCGGGCACCCTGTCGGGGAATCTCACCTCGCCCGATATCAGCATGACTTCGCGGAAGGTGTATCCGCCGCCGACCCTGACCTCCGGGGAGATTCGGTCGACCTCCTCGGTCGTGCCGATCAGGCTCATCTCGGGCCGGCCTATGTTGCGGAAGGTGAGGCCCGCCGACCACGTGCGCGCCCGGTACAGCAGGCCGACATCCAGGGCGTAGTCCTGGGCCCCGTCGCTGAAGTTGGGATCGTTGTAGTACTCGTAGCCGGGCGCGCTCAGGCGGTAGACGCGGAACGCGCCGCCCAGGGCCAGGCCCTCGGCGAAGAGGCGGCGGCCGGCGCTCACCACGAAAGTGTCCTCGCCGTACACGCCCTCGACGGCCGTACGCGCCCACCCGGCGCCGACGCCGCTCCCGGCCCAGCGCGAGTAGGTCAGCGACACCACGCTTTCCGAGAGGCCGTCCACGGCGAAGAGCCGGGTTCCCATGCCCGTCAGGCTGAAACCCTCCATGAAGGCGAGCCCGGCGGGATTCCAGAAGACAGCCGTTGCGTCGTCGGCGACGGCGGTGAAGGCCCCGCCCATGCCGGTGGCGCGCGCGCCCTCCTCGATCGCGAGGAAGCCGCCGGAGGCGGCCGCCGGGACGAGGGCCGCGAGCGCGACTGCAATCCCCTTTCTGACTCCCATCTCCCGCCCCTACTTTATGACGACGACCGGGACATTGACTCTCTCCAGGTTCGGCGCGACCTTGAAGCGCACCTCGACCCTGGCGATGTAGATGCCGAACGGCACGATGACGCCGCCGTCGTCACTGCCGTCCCAGGATATGGAGACCTCGTTCCTGCCGTAGGCCATGCCCGGCGCCTGCCAGAACATCGTCCTCACGAGGTCCCCCCTGATGTCGTAGATCTCGATGGTCACCCAGTCCGTCTCCCGGGTTACGAAGAACGTGAAGCGCGTCTCGTCATAGAGGCCGTCGCCGTTGGGTGAGAACGGATTGGGCTCTACCGCCACGCTCGAGAGGCCGACGCCCCCGTCGTAGGCGAGACGCGAGTCCGTGAAGAGACCGAACCCGCCGGTCCTGCCCATCTCGGCGCGGACCGCCGTCCCCCACTCGTTGCGCGTGCCCGGTATGCTTATCCAGCGGCGGGTCAGGTCGTTGAACCTGAACAAGCCGATCGTGTAGTCGTCGCTCAGACCGTCCCGCAGATAGCCGGGGTAATGGAGCGCGAGCCGGACCGGGTTGTCGAGGTCGTCGAGGACGACGGTGTCCGTCGGGCTGCAGGCGGTGATGTCGATCCGTCTGGCGACGCCGATGTAATGCATGCCCTCCCTGAGATTCGCGAGGTCCACCGGCGGGTCCCCGTCCGGCGACATCGGCGTCACGGTGACGTCGAACCTGTCATAGCCGTCGGCGACGGTCGTGTCCGGCATTATGATGAAACTGCCGTCATAGGTGATCAGGACGTCTTCGGGCCCGACGTCCTCTATGGTCTGGGAGGCGAGCTCCTCCTCGATGACGCCGAAGGTCATGAACTCGCTCTTGCCCTGGTTGCCGAATTCATCCCGCGCGTAGATCTCCGCCTCGAACGGAAGCCCGTCGGCGCCGCCCGGGAGCTCGACCGCGGGAACGTTGGCGAACAACGTGTCGGGGTCGATGTCGGCGACCCAGTAGTCGTCGACTATCCAGCCCATCTCGGCTTCGCTCCAGAACCGCCTGCCGAGGGGCCTCCACTTGAACACGACCTCCTCTATGTCGCTCTGGTCTTCGATCTTCGTCCAGAAGGCGGCTGGACTGTACTTCATCACCCGCCACGGCGCGTGGCCGAGACTGTAGCGGTTGAAGGGCGTGATCCTCGGCGGCGAGATGTCCTCCGAGAAGGTCGCCTCCAGGACGCAGGCCATCAACCCCTCGTCGAAGCGTTTGACGGCGATCGGGTCGTCGTAGTTCAGCATCTCCTCCTGCGTCCGGCCCGGCAGCTTGCCGAGGCCGGGCACGGTGACGACATCGATGATATTGGGGTCCCTGTCCCTGCCGGCCTCGCTGTCCCGGCCGCCGCCGAACTGCCACTCGGAGGCGCCCTTGTTGACCCAGCGTATTCCACCCTGGTTCTCGTCGTTGCTGTCGCCGTCGTGGCTCGCCGTCGTGATG
>JALGWA010000365.1 GCA_025774425.1 bacterium | reverse complement strand
GGCAGCGGTTGGCCGAGTAGCGGGCGTCCTCCTCGGTCATGGTCATCTCCATGTCGTCGAACGTGGCGATCCGCCGGGCCGCGGGCACACGGGGGATCCCGCGCGGCTCGCGCACCGAGACGGCGCCCTGCGCCTCACGGACGACGAGGTCGCGGTCGACCACCGGAAGCCTCTCGTCGAAGCGAACCGTATCGAGCGGCTCGCCGCGGAGGAGGCGGTCCATGTAGAAGGCGGCCCGCTTGCCCTGGCCTACGGCGTCCACTATCATCGAGGGCCCCGTTACGGCGTCGCCGCCCGCGAAGACCCCCGCCTGCGACGTCCGCAGGGTCTCGGCGTCCACCTTGATGGTGCCGTTGGGATTGAGCTCGACCTCGCCGGCGAAGGGCGCGGTATTCGGCTTGAGGCCGATGGCCAGTATGACGACATCCGCATCGCACGCCGAGCGCCTGCCCTCGTCGAACGACGGGTTGAACCTGCCCTCGGCGTCGAACACGGCCGTGCAGGCCTTGAGTTCTATGCGTGAGGGTCTGCCGTCCTTGCCGCGTATCTCCGTCACCCCCCAGGACGGGTTGACGACGACGCCCTCTTCGATCGCATCTTCGACCTCCCGTGCGTGGGCGGGCATCTCGTCCCGCGACTCCAGGCATATGATTTCCACGCCGGCCGCGCCGAGGCGCACCGAGCACCTCGCGCAATCGATGGCGACATTGCCGCCGCCGATCACGGCGACCTTCTTGCCCCTTATGTCGGGCGGCGTGCCGGAGTTGACCGCACCGAGGAAGTCCATGCAGTCATGGACGCCCTCGAGGTCCTCGCCCGGTACGGACATGCGGGCGCCGCCCGCATCGCCGAGGGCGAGGAACACGCCCGCGTAGCCTTGCCGCTTGAGCGCGGCCACGGACTCGGCCCTGGCACCCGTCACGATTTCGACTCCCAGCGCAGTGACGTTCTTGAGGTCGCGCTCGACGATGTCCTTGGGCAGGCGGTAGCCGGGTATGCCGTACCTCAGTATGCCGCCGGCCTCGGGCGCGGCCTCGAACACGGTGACGCGGTGGCCCGCCTTCGCCAGGAAGTAGGCGGCCGAGAGCCCGGCCGGCCCGGAACCTACGACGGCGACCCTGGCGCCGTCGACGTCCTCCGGGGGCCCGTATTCGGGCTCCGGGTGGCGGGCGTAGTAGTAGTCCACCATGAAGCGCTTGATCCCCCTGATGGGAAGCGCGCCTTCGAGGGAGCCGCGGGTGCACTCGTCCTCGCACGGCGCGTAACATGCCCTGCTCAGCGAGCCGGGCAGGGGGGCGTCTTCGAGATGCTGCCTGAAGGCCTCTTCGTACTTGCCCGAACGAACCAGGGAGACGTAGCCGTGCGGCTTCACACCCGCCGGACAGGTGAAGGTGCAGGGTGAGGTGCCCTTCCTCGTCAGCACGGCCTTCTTGGGCACGGCCTGGGGGAAGGGGATGTGGGCGGACCTGCGGGCCACGAGGTCGGAATTGAACTCGTCGGCGACGGCCACGGTGCAGACGGGCTCGCACTCGGCGCAGCCCGTGCACTTGGCCGGGTCGACGAAGGTCGGCTTCCTGCGGAGCCGGGCGCGGAAAGTGCCGTCGTCCCGCCTCGTTATGTCCTCGACCTCGGTGTTCACATCGACATCGACGTTGGGATGGTTGGCCGTGGCCGCCATCTTGGGGGTCGATATGCAGCTCGCGCAGTCGAGCGTGGGAAATACCTTGCTCAAGAGGATCATCTTCCCGCCGATGCTGGCGCTCTTCTCGACGAGCAGAACCCTGAAGCCCATGTCGCCGAGGGACAGCGAGGACTCCATCCCCGCTATTCCGCCCCCGACGACCATCACGTCGTAATCCATGCCGCCGCTGTTCCCGTCCTTGTCTTCCGCCGAACCTCTCATGAACCGAGCTCGCTCAGTGCCTTGTGGAACTTCTCCATGTGAGAGACGAAGGACTCCGCGCACACCGAGCAGATCGCCGCCATCTTGAGCCTCCTCGGGTCGAGCCCCTTCTCCTCTATCATGCGCTGGGCCGCCTCGACCACTTTGCCGGTGCGCTCGGTGCAGTCCTGGAGGTAGGCGCAATCGGTGCCGTCGGCGGCTATGAAGACGCCGTCGAAGCCCGCCTCGAGGGCGTAGAGCACCCACCCGGGGTCGATCCCGCTCGAGCACGGCACGCTCAGCACCTGCACCGTCGTGGGATAGTCCATGTGGGAGCCGCCCGCGAGATCTATGCCGGGGTCGGATATGTTGGTCGTAGAGAACACCAGTATCCTGGGCCCCGGAGCCGCCTCCCTCCCGCCGCTCACTACTTGCCTCTCTTCACGAACAGCCGCCAGTAGCCGGCCTCCTCTATGGTGCCAAGATGCTCATGGCCCACCTTTTTGGCCCAGAGGGGCACATCCTCGTTGGTGCCCTCGTCGGACGACAGCACTTCGAGTATGCCCGACTTGGGCACGTCCGCCATGGCCCTCTTGGCCTCGAGCAATGGACCCGGGCAAGCCGTCCCCCGGGCGTCCACGGTCTTGTCGACATTGAGGCCCTTGAGTTCTTCTGCGTTCACTTTTCCACCTCCGATGGCAAGTCGTCTCTTCCCGCCTGCGCGAGGCGGCCCGCCCGTTGATTGCCCCGGCAGGCCGCCTGCTACG
>JALGWA010000364.1 GCA_025774425.1 bacterium | reverse complement strand
ATGAACCGCCCCGGGATTGCCGGAGACTCCATTTTGTGAGAGGACGGAGTCACGGAACCAAGAAGACGGTATTCACCAGAGGTACGAGAGCGTGCAGCTCTTCGCTGGGCATCTACTACCAGGCGCCACTAGGTGCGGGCCTTTCGGCTCGCCGGGCCATTGATTTAGCCCGCCGGAACCTTTACAATCCAGCGGTGAGAGCACAACCCACGGAGGTATGAGATGACCGAAGCCGTATCCAAACTGACTTGGGACCTCGAGTCCATTTTCCCCGGGGGCTCGGCCTCCCCGGAGTTCGCGAAGTTCAGGAAGGACCTGGCGGCAGACCTCGAGAGCGCGACGAGAGACGTAGAGGCACTCCGGAAAAAGGGAGCGGCCGCCCCGGCAGAGGAATGGATCGACACCATGGTCCGCCTGCGGGACTTGCGCGAGAGAATCAACCACGGCGGGAGCTTCGCCTACTGCCTGTCTTCCCAGGACGTCAATGACGAGAAGGCCATGGTCATGCTGGAGGAGTTCTCGTCCTACGAGGCGGCTTCGGATGCCCTCCGGACCGCAGTCGAGGGCTTCGCCAGGGCGGTCGACGATGCGACCTGGGAGAAGATCGTCTCCGACAAGCGCCTCTCCGGCGAGGCCTTCTTCTGGAACGAGTTCCGCCGGCACGCACGCCTCAAGATGGAGCCGGAGCTCGAGAAGCTGGCCTCCGAGCTCGCCGTGAACGGCCTTCACGCATGGGAGCGCCTGTACACCAAGATGGCCGGCGACCTCCGCGCTGAGTTCACGGTCGACGGCAAGACCGAGAAGCTCTCGATGGGGCAGATCAAGAACAAGCTGAGTGATCCCGACCGCAGCGTGAGGAAGCAGGCGTTCGAGAAGTATTCCGAGGCGTGGAAATCGATAGACTCACTGGCGTCCATGCAGCTCAACTCGCTCGCGGGCTTCCGCCTCAGCCTGTACAAGGCCCGCGGCTGGGACGATCCCATGTTCGAGGCGCTGCTCTACGGCCGCATCGAGAAGAAGACCATCGAGGCGATGTGGGAAGCGGTGGAGGCCCACCGCGGCGTCATAGCCCGCTACATCGACGCCAAGAAGAGGTGCCTCGGCATAGACAGGCTCATGTGGTACGACCAGCTTGCGCCCGTGGCGCGCGCGGAGAAGAAGTTCACATACGAGCAGGCGGCCGAGTTCGTCATCGAGCACCTGATGTCGTTCTCCAAGGACATGGGCGATTTCGCGCGCCGCGCCATCGAGTCGCGCTGGATCGAGGCGGAGGACCGGGCGGGCAAGGCCGACGGCGGTTATTGCACCAGCCTTCCCCTTCTCAAGCAGTCACGCATCTTCATGACCTTCTCCGGGAACTACAACGAGATGATGACCCTGGCGCATGAGCTGGGTCATGCATACCACTCCTACGTCCTCAAGGACCGCGACTACTTCGCCAGGTCCTATCCCATGAATCTCGCCGAGACTGCATCGACGTTCAACGAGCTTCTCGTGACCGACGCCGCGCTCAACGCGACCGATGATGAGGACATGAAGCTCTCGCTCCTGGAGAAGAAGATCCAGGAGACCTTCGTGATGTGCTGCGACATCCGCTCGCGCTTCATCTTCGAGACCAAGTTCTACGAGGAGAGGAAGAAAGGCTCGGTGCCCAAGGACCGCCTCAACGAGCTCATGGTCGAGGCGCAGAAGGAGGCCTTCGGCGAGATCCTCGACGAGGAGGGATATCACCCGCTCTTCTGGGCGTCCAAGATGCACTTTTCCATAAGCGACATCGCCTTCTACAACTTCCCGTACACGTTCGGGCATCTCTTCGCGGGAGGCATATACGACAGGGCGAGGAAGGAGGGCCCGGCTTTCGCCGACGCCTACCGCGCCCTGCTCGCCGACACCGGCTCCATGACCTGCGAGCAGGTCGCGGAGAAGCACCTCGGCGCCGACATCACCGGGCAGGACTTCTGGAACGACGCCGTGGCGAGGTCGCTGGCCGACGTGGACGAGTTCGTCCGGCTGGTGAAGTAGGCCCGGGAGCCGGCGGCGGGCCCGGGGCGTATCCGCTCAGCCTGCCGCGGTCACCAGGTCGGGCCGCAGTCGGCGGGTGGCTCGGTGAGAGACGGCGCGAAGTCCACCGTGGCGGCCCCGCCGACGATCCCGGGCAGGCCCCCGTGCCAGTAGTTGTTGCCCAGCGGTATTTCGCCCTCGTCGACCCGGTAGAGGTAGAGGCCGTTGGCGGTGCCGTCGAAGTCGTTGTAGGCCACCTGCCCGGGATCGATCATCTGCGGCCCCATGGGACCATAGAAGTACAAGCTGTAATAGCCGTCACGGCATGTATTCCTCGCTATCAAGGCCTCGGTGCCCCGCAGGTCGGCCCAGATCTTGAGCACGACCCTGTAGATGTAGCAGTTCTCGATGGTGGGAGCGCCGCCGCTCTTGATGCTGAAATAGGAGCCCCCCGTGGACTTGCTGGAGGATATCCTGCAATTGTAGAATCTCGGCGAGCAATTCTTCAAGCTGATCGCCCCGTCACCCTGCCTCAGGTTCTCTATGTAGCAGTTACGGATCAGCGTCCCGCTCCCGTCTCCCGGGTCATAATCGGCGGACTCATCGTAGAAGCGCATCGAGAATCCCCTGCCGTCGGGGAACAGGCCCTCG
>JALGWA010000005.1 GCA_025774425.1 bacterium | reverse complement strand
ATGTCCCGCTCATGCAGGTGGTTCTCAGGCATTACGGTGCGGCCGGCAATTCCGAGATCAAGTTCACGGGGCTCTCTTTCAGGTTCGAGGACGCCGGGGGGACGCCGCTTTTCGCGGGCGATCTCGTCGAGAACGTGAGAATGCTGAAACACCAGTCCCCGCTGGGCGAGCTCGGCGCCTTCGCCCCCGGGGACAGCGTGCTCACGCTGTGGCTGACATCGCCCGTCGTGGTCGGTCCCGGCCAGGAGGATACGGTGAGAATCGAGGTCGATCTCAAGCCGCACTCGCCGTACGCCAACTTCGGGCTTGTGATTGAAGACAGCAGCCTCTTCGTGCTGAGGGACTTGAGTTCGGGCTCGACCGTCACGGCGGTCGGAGACACCGCCCAGGGAGTCGGCCGGCCGGTGTTTCCGATGACGTCGGGCTTCGCCGACCTCAGGCAGCCGGCGGCGGCGCCCGAGATCTGTCTCAACTCCCGCCTCCCCGGTTCGGTCGTCGCGGGCGACGATTCCGTTACGCTTCTGGCCCTGGAGGTCGACTACGAGGCGCCGGGCGACCACTCGTCGATCCTCGTCACGGAAGTCAGGGTGTCGGTGCTCGACAGCCTGGCGAGGCCGCTCGACCCCGGTCGCCTGTTCGACCGCATCGGCTTCGCGGCGGCGGGCGGGCCGGTGCGGTACGCTTCGTCCGTCGAAGTCGACGGCGGCCACACCGTGTTCCGCATCGGCGACGGCGGCCTCGAGGTGGGACCCGGCGACGAGGCGGTGATCGAACTGGTCGCGGACATCGAGCTCGACAGTCCCTATGACCATTTCCTGATGAGGGTTCACGATCCGGGCATGGTCGGCATCGTCGACGCGACCGACCCGGCGGGCAGGCCCGGCTTCGAAGCCGCCCCGGGCTGCGAGGACCTCTTCCCGTTCGAGACGGGGGTCGTGAGCATATACCTGCCGGCCGGGACGCCGGAGATGGAAGTCATCCCGGTTGCGACGCGCATGGGCGCCCCGGGGGCGTGCGGCCTCGAGGTGTTCACGGGACGCCTGGAGTACGACCCGCCCGGCCCCCAGGGCGATCTCGTCCTGGTCCGGCTGACCGGGGAGGTCTTGACGAGGAGTGCTTCCGGCGACGCCGGCTGCGCGGCCGGCGATGTCTTCGACGCCGTCCACCTGGTCTCGGGCGGCGAGGTCGTCGCCACCGACAGCGTGCTGTCGGGCGGAACCGTCTCGCTCGCGCCCGCGGCCGAGTACGTCATCGCGCGGGACACGGAGCACGTGCTGACGATCGTATGCGACCTCAGCGCGTCCGTCGAGCCCGGCAACTACGTGATCGAGTTCGGGGATGCCGGGTTCATGGAGCTCGCCGACAGGAATCTGGACACGGTCGTCCATCCCGATGTGTCCGGGGCGGACTTCCCCTTGAGGAGCGCCGAGATCTCGGTGGGCTCCGGCTCGCTCGCGGGCTCCTTTACGAACTACCCCAACCCGTTCAACCCTGCGCGCGGCGAGGTGACGACGATCGGGTTCTGCATAGGCGAGGGCGCGCGGGTGGACATCGAGATATTCACGCTGACGGGGGTCCTGGTGAAGAGGATCGCCGCCGGCTCGGAGAGGTCGGCGGGTGTCCACCAGGAGGACACCTGGTCGGGTCTCAACGACGAGGGGCTCGGCGTGCTGCCCGGTACATACCTGTGCCGCATCACGGCGACCTATGCGTCCGGCGGGGTCGAGACGTGTCGGAGAAAGGTGATGGTCATACGATGAGAAGGTTGCGGTCGGCCGTATTCTGCATCGCGCTTCTCGCGTGCGGCGCGGCGCAGGCCGGGGCCGGGGGGACGGAGTCTCCGTTCAGCCTGGGCGCGGGCGCGCGCGAGCTCGGCATGGGAACGGCCGATCTCGTCTACTCCGCGCCGGCCGTGGCTGTGTTCTGGAATCCGGCCGGGCTGGCCTTCACGGAACGGTACTCGCTCGAAGCGTTCCACAGCGGGCTCTACGATTCGGACGTCGGCTACCAGTACTTCGGCTTCGCGGCGCCCACCATGGACTTCGGGAGTTTCGGGGTGGGCGTGTTCCGGCTGGGCGTCGACGGCATAGACAAGCGGGACGCCGGCAACCTCCACCTCGGATGGATCTCCGACAGCCGGCTCGGACTCTATCTCGGCTACGGCCGCACGGTGTCCGGATACGACCTCGGGGCGGCCGTGACCGTCGAACAGCATTCCCCGGACGTCTACAGCGCGACGTCTTCGCCTGGCGTAACGCTCGCGGCGGGCCGGCGGTTCGGTCTGGACGGCGCCAGGGTCCCGGAGATCGGCGCCGTGCTGGTCGCCCGCAACGTCGTGAGACCGGGCATCAAACTCGACAACGAAAGCGTCACGTATCCGTATTCGATCGAAGGCGGCGTGTCCGTCGAGCTGCGCCCGACGGGAAGCCCGGATCACGTCGTCATGTTGTCGGCAAGGCTGACCAAGGTCGAGGACCTCGACCTCCGGGCGGCGTTCGGAGCGGACTACAGCCTGCATCGCAATCTCGGTCTGCGGGCGGGCGTGCGCGACGGCGAAGTCTCGGCGGGGTTCGGCTTCTTCTACAAGTATGTCGGCTTCGACTACGCCATGGCGAGGCGCGACCTCGGCACGATGCACGTCTTCAGCCTGTCGGCCCGGTTCGGCGTCCCCGTGGGGGAGAAGCGGAGGAAACGTGAGGAGAGCCGCGAGGCGGAGTTCAACGAACTCTTGAGCCGGCGCTTCGCCGAGTCCAACCGGCGAATGGTCGATGGTCTCATCGAGGAAGGCGGCCGGCTCAGCGCATCGGGCGACCTCGCCCGGGCGGTTCTGCTCTACGAGAAGGCCCTCTTCATAGCCGCGGGCGCGGGCATGGACACCGTCGAGATCTCGCGCCGGGCGGCCGGGGCGAGGCGCCGTCTCGAGGCGGAAGAGCGGGAGGCGGCTTATGCCCGCAACATGAACGACGCCCGCGAGAGGTTCGACGCCGGTGATTTCGTCGGCGCCAGGTACTTCGCAAACCTCGCACTCTCGATCGATCCCGGTTCCGGGGAGGCGGCGAGCCTCTTGGAGAGAGCGGATGCAGCCGCGGCCAAGCAGGTCTCGCGCGGGCAGGAGATCGACAGGGGCCTCATGATGGCGGACTCGCTCACGAGCTACGGCGAGATCGACGAGGCGCTCCTGGTGACCAGGTCGCTCCTCAGGATCGCCCCCGACGACCCCCGCGTGCGCCTCGCACTCAAGAAGGCCGAGTTCGCCCACTGGCGCGATGCGGCCGAAGGCGGCTTCGCGCGGGGCGACTACGGCGCGGCGAAGGCGGCCCTCGACTCGGCCGCGGTCAGGTTCCCCGACCATCCGTGGGTCAAGAATCTCGGCGCGCGGCTCGCCGCCGAGAAGAAGCGGCTTGCCGGGGCGCCCGAGCCCGAGCCGACGGCCGCGCCCGCCAGGGCTCTGAGCCCGGAGATGCAGAGGGAGGTCGCCGCGACGTACAAGCGCGGGCAGGATCTCTTCGAGAAGGGGCGCCTTGCGGAGGCCGTGTCCGAGTGGGAGAGGGTGGAGGCGCTCGCGCCGGGATACATGTCGGTGCGCGAATACCTCGTCAACGCTTACAAGTTCCTCGGGGTGGACCTGTACACGCAGAGCAAGCTCGGCGAAGCCGTCGATGTCTGGAAGAAGGCGGCGCGCCTGGCGCCGGACAGCGCGGAAATCGCGAACTACATAAAGCGGACTGAGCATGAGATAAGCAAGCTGGAGGAGATATCCTATGGACGATGACAAGCGCCGCCAATTGCCCGGCGAGGCATGGCCGGAGCCGTCGCAGTTCAAGAGGTCGATCCGCCTGGAGTTCACCATGTACGTTTCCGCCATCATCCTCCTCTTGATGTTCGTGACGGGGTACGTCATATCGAGCCAGTACGTCGATACGGTCACCGAGAACGTCGTCGAGAAGCTCCTCGTCCAGGCGAGGTCCTACTCGGGCCCGGCGGGCAAGCTCATCATCTCGGCCGGCGGCCCCGACGCCCTGCTCCTCAACAACATCTGCAAGAGACTCGCCGACGACAACCCCGACGTTCACTGGGCCGGGATCACGGGCGGCGACGGCGTCTTTCTCGCGCACACGGACATAAGGAAGGTCGCGGCCGGCGAGCGGCTCACCAGGTTCGCGACCAGCGGCTTCTTCGACGTTCTGCGTCCCTCCGAGAGTTTCACCATCGCATCGGATACCATATACATCTCGGTCGGCATAGAGGAGAACGGCGTGACGCTGGGGACCTTGGCGGTGGCGGCGTCCGCCGAGCCGATACTGGAGGCGAAGAAAGCCTCGGTGCGCACGGTGGCCTACATCACGGCCGCCATGGTCTTGCTCGGCATACCCGTCACGATCCTGGTGCTGCGGCGCAAGCTCCGGCCGATCGGCGTAATCACGGATCATCTCAAGTCCGTCGATCTCGATAACCTCGACATGGACATCCCGGTGAGGAGCGACAATGAGTTCGGCTATCTCGCCGAGACGCTGCGCGTCATGGGATCGAAACTCAATGTCGCCAAGGAGGCGCTCGTCGACAAGGAGCGGATGGAGAGGGAGTACGAGATCGCCCGCGAGATCCAGGCGAACATACTCCCCAGAGAGTATCCGCGGAGCGACCGCTTCGAGATCGCGGGGGCCTACAGGAGCGCCAGGGAGGTCGGCGGCGATTACTACGACTTCGTCGAGTTCGACGAGCACAACCTGGGCATACTCGTTGCCGACGTGTCGGGCAAGTCGCTCCCGGGCATGCTCGTCATGCTGATGACGCGCGACATCGTCAAGGAGGTGGCAAGGGACCTCGCCGACCCGGGGAGGATCCTCGCCGAAGTCAACAGGAGACTGCTCCCCAGTATCAAGAAGGGGATGTTCGTGACGATGTTCCTCGGCGTGCTCGACTCGAGGACCGGTGGGTTCCGCTATGCCTCGGCCGGCCATAACCCGCTCCTCGTCCTCGGCGGGCGGGGCGGCCCGGCCCGGCCCGTGAAGACCAAGGGCTACCCGCTCGGCATGGTGTCGCCCGGCGCATACGAGGAGAGGCTGGAATGCGGGGAGATTGTGTTGACCGAGGGCGACTGGCTGATCCAGTACACCGACGGCGTGAACGAGGCGCACAACGCGGCCGGGGACGAGTTCGGGATGGAGAGGTTCGCACGCCTGGTGGAGTCATGCAGGGACCTCGGGGCGTCGGAGCTCGTCGAGCGCGTTCTCGCCGGGCACGCGGAGTTCGTCGGGGACGCACCGCAGTACGACGACATCACGCTCTTAGCGCTCAAATGGACGGCCAGAGTTGCCGATGAAGCTGACGAGAACGCGGGGAGGACCGTATATGTCAGTCAAGCATGAGAAGGCCGCAGCCCTTCTTGTTCCCGTGGACATTCGGGGGGAGACCCTCGAGGGCTTTCATGCCGAGCTCGAGAGCCGGTTGAGCGAGGGGGCGGAAGAGATTCGGCTGGACTGCTCGTTGCTCGAGCATGCGACCTCGACGCATATCAACACGCTCTGGCAGGCCCGGAACAGGTGCGAGGAGGCCGGCGTGGCCCTGGTATTGACCTCGGTGACCTACGGCCTCGAGCGCGTCCTCACCGTGCTCGACCTCTACGACCTCTTCCACGCCGAGCGCGACGGCGTCGAGGCGGCGGCCGAGGCCCGAGCCGGGGTTACGGCCGAGCCGCAACCGGTGTACGCCGTGGACGTGGCGCCGACCGTCGAAGGCATCGGGGAGGCGATGCGCGGTCTTCACGACTATCTGATGGCGCTCAATCACGGGGAGATGTTCGCATTCGACCTGGAGACGGTGTTCTACGAGGTCACGACCAACATCCGTCTGCACGGGCAGCTCCGCGACGGCGAGATGATCCGTTTCAAGGTGTCGCCGGGGAACGGATCACTCCACCTTCGCTTCGAGGACCCCGGTCCGCGCTTCGATCCGACCAGCCGGAGGGCAGTGTTCGACCCGCAGAGGGCCATCAGCGGCAGGCAGAGGCGCGGGTTCGGGCTCGCGATGATCAAGAGACTGGTCGACCGCATTTCATATGAGAGAGAGAACGACAGGCTCAACATCCTGGACCTCGAGAAGAAGGTCCGTGGGAATGGAGGGCAGCGCAGATGATTTCTGAGAAGCGATGGGGCGCAGAGACGATCGTGCTCATGCCGGGGAGGGCCCTGGACAACGCCAACGCACATGAAATGACCGAGGCGATTTGCCGCGCCCAGGAGGAAGGCGTCAAGAACATCGTCATCGACATGGGGGAGATGGAATTCCTCTCATCCGCCGGCGTGGGATCGATCCTCGGAACCGTCGAGATTTCGAGGGACATGGGAGGGGACATCGTCCTCTGCGGTCCCAGCGAGAAGATCGTGCACATACTGGAAGTCCTCGATCTCCGCGACTACCTGACGATAAAGTCGCGCGACGAGGTGGAGAGAGAATACAACCTGCAAGGGGTGGGTCGATGAACGACTTCCCGGAAGGGCATGAAACCGCGACGGCGGTGACGGAAGCGGGCAGGGGGCCCGTCGAGAGGCGCCTGCTGGCGCTCGACGCGCTGTCCAAGCTCGCCAGGCAGTTCTCCGAGAAACCCGACTTCGGCCGGCTGATGAACGTGCTTCTGATGACCCTGTGCGGGCAGTTCTCCGTCGGCGACGTGATCGCCGTGCTGAAGCGGCCGCGCTCGGGCGCGCCCGGCCCGACCTTCTTCGCCACGGGCCGCTTCAGGAAGAACGACGCGCTTGCGGCGCTGGACATATCGAGCGAGAACTGCTCGGTGCTGCTCGGCGGCGAGAGCGTGTGGAAGCTCAAAGACCTCGATCTGTCCGACAGGCAGTCCGGGGTCATCCCGACGCTCAGGGAGCACGGCATCAGCATCGCATGCCCCATGGTGCACAACGACGAGCTTCTCGGCATCATCGGGATGGGCGACAGGGTGACGGGCAGCGAGCTCAGCCCCGAGGACATCGACCTCCTCGTCGCCGTCGTCGACAGCATCACCCCGTTTCTCGCGAACACGTACTTGTTCTGGGAGATCGATAGGCTCAATACATGGTACCTCGACGTCCTCAACAGCGTCAGGCAAGGTGTCTTCGTGTTCGACGCCGGCAACAGGCTGAAGAAGATAAACGCGGCCGGCGTCGATATTCTGAAGACCTTCATGCCCGGCATCTCCGACATCGACGATCTCTGCGGCATGCCGATAGAGGAGGTCTTCCCGCCCGACGTGTTCGGGAAACTGCTGCATGAAGCGATGACCTCGAAGATAGGCCAGGACGGCGGGGTAGGCGGCAGCATCGTCGCGCACACCGCCGGCGCCGACCGGGTGTACAACCTGAGGTTGAGCGAGAGCTGCAGGAGCGGCGCCGAGGGGACGGACCTGATTCTCACGCTCGACGATGTCACGCAGCAGAGGGAGAACGAACAAAGGCTGTTCAACCTGCAGCAGCTCGCCGACCGGGGCGTGATGGCTTCGACCATATCCCACGAGATCAGGAACTTCCTCGGCCTCATCCTCGGCGGGCTGGAGCTGACACACCTCGCCGTGACGCGCGGCGACGGAGACAAGGCCTGCGAGAATCTGGACAAGCTCAAGTCGACGGTCGAGAACCTCGAGCGGTTCGCCTCGGGGCTCATGGACTACAGCAGGTTCAAGCTCGACAAGCGGGCGACGGGTCTCAACGAGGTCATCGCCGACGTCATCTCTTTCATATCCGGCCAGCAGCGCTTCAAGGGCATCACTATCGTGCCGGAGTTCGACGGCGGCGTGCCCGAGGTGATGATGGATCCCGACCAGATCGCCCAGTTGCTTCTCAACCTGCTCAACAATGCCGCGGACGCGATATCCGAAACCGGGCGCTCCGGGGGGGAGATCAGGGTGAGCACGCGCTCGGACGAGTCGGAAGTCCTGCTTATCGTCTCCGACGACGGCGCCGGGATCGATCCCGAGGTCAAGGACAATCTCTTCAAGACGAAGCTGAGCACGAAGAGGGAAGGTCACGGCTACGGACTCATCACATGCGCCGGGATCATAGAAAGCCACAACGCGACGGTGACCGTGGACTCGGAGCCGGGCGAGGGCTCGACCTTCACGATCCGCTTCCCGCTGGCCTGAGCGCTCCTGCCCGTCGGCCGGCTGTTCTATTCCCGTATCATGATGAGCAGCATCTTGAAGGGCGAGACGGCCCGGAGCGCATGCGGCTCGTTGGCCGGCATTATTACCATCCGGCCGGCCTTGGCCCTGAGCGGCGTCCCGGAGATCGTGATCTCGGCTTCGCCTTCGAGCACGTGGACCATGGCATCGAAAGGCGCGGTGTGCTCGCTGAGTCCCTGCCCGCCGGCGAAGGCGAAGGCGGTCACTGTGCCCGCCTTCTTGTCGACGAGCGTCCTGCTGACGACGGAGCCGTCCTGATAGTCCACGAGCGCCGCCGCGTCGAGCACTTCGGACGACGGCGCCGCGTTGGAATCGTGAGTCATCCTGTTCCTCCAAGCGCAGTGAAACGCGGCTGTCCAGGTGGTGCTTACACTATCGACCCGTGCTTCCATTCTGCCCCTTTTCGGAGGTCGAGTGAAGCGGAATCTTACGGGCGCGGAACTCCGGACGCTGCCGGAGCTCGAGCGAGGGCGCCCGGGTGCCGATAAGTACGATATGGAGCATGAGCGGGAAATATGCAGGCGCCGGGAGACGGGCTTCACGCTGGTCGAGCTCGTGGTCGTGATCATCATCATCGGCATACTCGCGGCCATGTCCTTCGTCGCCTACGGAAACATGCGGAACAACGCGCTCAGGGCCCAGTGCAGGGCCAACCAGAGGGGCGTCATACAGTCGGCCTTCCTGTACTCGATGGACTTCGACGTCCCCGACGGTCCGATGAACGTCAAGGACCTCTTCATGGGGGCGTTCATCATCGCCGACTTGTGCGACTGCCCGAGCGACGAGGCCCTCGATCTCGATGATTACATAATCACGTGGGCCGACGGCCAGCCCGTGGACGTCGACTGTGACGAGATGGGCGCGCAGCATGA
Source organism: bacterium (assembly GCA_025774425.1). GTDB lineage: Bacteria > Arandabacterota > Arandabacteria > Arandabacterales > JALGWA01 > JALGWA01. The sequence continues at coordinate 6,035 of JALGWA010000005.1, read as the reverse complement.
GTGGCGCCCCCACTAGATGCACGCCGCGGGGCGCCTCAAGCAGAGGGGCCGGGATGCCGATAAATACGACGAGACGGCTTACGGAGGCGCCCACATGCCGAGACAGAACGGTTTCACCCTCATAGAGCTCCTCGTCGTGCTCGTCATAATCGGCATACTCGCGGCAATCGGTTCCGCCAATTTCGGGCGCATGAAGACCAATGCGGAGATGGCCGCGTGCATCAGCAATCAGAGGAACGTCCTCGAAGCCGCGTATACGTATGCGATAGACATCGTGGTGCCCGATGGAGACATGAACGTCTCCGTGCTGGCGGCGGCCGGCTGCGTCCCGCAGAGGCTGTGCGAGTGCCCCTCGAGTGATGTCCCCGACTTCAACGACTACACCATAACCTGGCTCGACGGCGTGCCCGTCGAGGTCGACTGCGATGTCGAAGGCGCCGCCCATGACTGGGTTCCGAAGTAGGAGCGCGTCGGCGCAGGGCCGGTGCCTTCAGAAGCGGATCTTCTCGGCCGGGCGGCGCTCCGGCACGTATCGGCGCTCCTCGCCCCCTTCCTTCCACGCCCTTGACACGTAGAGACCGCAGTAGCAGCTTCCGTACTCCGTGACGTCGGCTTCCCGGTAGGCGCACGGACAGATTATGTCGCTGTCCCACTCCGGGTCGTCGGCCGCGAGGCGGCAGGGACAGCACATGTAACCGTAGCGCTCCTTGTTCTTGATCAGCGCCCGCAGCAGGTCGAACACGTGCGCGCGGTCGTCGCTGAAGTGATAGCCCTTGGGTTCCTGGGTCTTCCTCAGCATCTCGTACAGGCCCTCGGCGGTCATGCCCCCGCCGGCCTCGCGGAGGCCCAGGGCCTCCGTGAGCCTGGACTCGTCGTTTCCGACTATGACTTCGTCCCCGATGAGAATGGTCGGGAATGTGCACGCGGGGTTGTAGGCGCGCACTTCCCTTATGGCGCGCATGCGTTCGGCGCCGTCGAGGAGGTCCACGTCCGTGTAGTCGAAGTCGATGCCGTGGTCCACCATGAATCTCTTCGCCGCCTTGCAGTGACTGCACGTGCTCAACGTGTACATCTTGACCTTCCTGCCGGCCATCTCACTCCCCTTCAATAGGGATGACCCCATGCCTGCCGCCGGCGCCCCGCCCGTCTCTAGTTCTCCGTGAAGAGCCCGATCTGGTCCACCGGCATCATGGGCAAGGGGTCCCCGTTGTGCTCGAGCCTGAATCTGAGGAGCTGCATGAACTCGTCCTCCTCGCCGACCTCGATCCCGAAGAGTCTGGGAGCGAACACGTTGGGGCTCATCAGCTGGGGCCTCGGCATCTCGACGAGTTCGACTTTCTCGTCTTCGGGTATGCCGGCCTCGCGCTTGGCAAGCCGGATGGCGGCGTCGAGGCCGCCCAGCTCGTCGACCAGGCCGTTCTCCCGGCCGTCGGTGCCCATCCAGACCCTGCCCTGCGCTATCTCGTCCACGGCGTCGTACTCCATGTCCCGGCCTTCGGCGACCTTTTCCACGAAGTCGTGGTAGAACTCGATGATCAAGTTCTTCACCCTGGCGAACTCATCCTCGGTGAGATTCCTGTCGGGAATCCCCACGCCCAGGTACGGCAGCTTCGCCCCGAAGCCGAGGTCGGCGTGCTCACCGATCTTGACGAAGTCGGTGCTCATGCCGAGTTTCTCCTTCAGGCCCTTGTTGTAGAACCACCCGCCGATGACTCCGATCGATCCGGTGAGCGTCGCGGGCGAGGCGACTATCTTGTCGGCGTACATGGAGATCCAGTAACCTCCCGAAGCGGCCACGGCGCCTTGCGACACGATCACCGGCTTCTCCTCGGCGCACTTCTTGATCGCCTCGGCGACGAGATCGGAGGCCATGGCGCTCCCCCCGGGCGAGTCGACGCGGAAGACCACCGCCTCGATTCTCTTGTTCTTCCTGGCCGAGTCTATGTAGCGTGAGAGTTTCCTCGCGCTTATGCCCTGGTCCATCGCGCAGATGCCGAGAGCATAGATGAGGGCGATCTGCTTCCTCGTGCCCCAGTAGGCTTCCCTTGGGGGAGTGAATATCTCGAAGTACTTCGGGCTGACGGTGGCGAGCTTCCTGCCCTCCAGGTCCTCTATGACGCGGTCGGCGGCGTCGGGCTTGCCGAGCTTGTCGACGAGGCCGAGATCGAGGGCCTCCTCCGGCCTGAGATACGTCATCTCGTCGACGATGCGATCGTATTCCGTGTCGCTGAGTCCGCGGGCGGCGCAGATTTCCTCGCGGGTGATGCGATATGCCTCGTCGAGGATCCTCTCGATCTGCTCCCTGTCGCCGTCGGAGAAGTTCTCCCGGGAGAAGCTCTCGTAGGCGGACTTGTACTTGAAGAAGCGCCACTCCTCGAAGCCGATGCCGAGTTTCGCCAGGGTCTGCTTGAGATACGTGCGTCCGCCGACCACGCCCGGTATGGCGAGCGTGCCGGTGGGATCCATTATGATCCTGTCGGCGACGGTGGCGAGGGTGTAGGTCCCGAGGGTCGCGTCGTCGATATATGCGATCACCCTCTTGCCCGACTTCTTGAAGTCTTCGAGCTTGTCCCGGATTTCCCACTTGATCTCAAGGCTGGCGCGCATTCCGGACGTGTTGACGACGATGCCGCTTATCGAGCCGTCGTCCTCGGCCTTCTCGATCGTCTCGAGCAGGCCGACCAGCGTATGGGACTTGTCGAACCACTTGTAGCGCTGGTACTTGATCGGCCCCTTGAGGTCGAGGCGCAGGTATCGCTTCTCCGCGATGCGGTCGTGGAAGACGTTGCGGTCGTAGGCCCCCGCGCGCACGCCGTATGTGCCGTAGCCGTAGTTGTTGTCCTCGTCCCACAACCACTGCGCCGTACCGCCGGCATGCCCCAGGCTGAAGGAGAGACCGAGGGTGAAAGCCTGCGTGTCGAAGTAACGGCCCGCGAGGCGCACGCCCGGCACCACTTCCCATATGGCGCCGGCGCTCCAGGGCGCGTCCGCCATTCTCATTCCTCGCTGCAGGGCGTAGTCGGCGAACACGGTCAGGCGCTCGTCGCCGAGGACGCGGACGGCCGCATCGAAAATGCCCTGGTTGTCGGCGCTCGTAGTCGAAAACTGGCCGACCGCGCCCAGTGACAGGTATCGCATGGGGCGGACGAGCCAGCCGACGCTGAAGAAGTCGGACCTGTCGAGCGTGCGATTGCCCCCGGCCGCCCAGTTGTACTGCAGGCCGAAGCTCGACGTCGGCCTGCCGCCTGCGAACGACAGCCTGTAGTCATACGAGGCGCCGGCGTCCATCTCGTCCTTTATCACGCCGAACCCCATGTTGACGGTCGGAAAACCGCTGAAGAACCCCCAGCCGTTGGATGCGCTCCAGTCGCCGTCGGCGTCCGACCAGACGAAGTAGAAGTCCGGCTGGTGGAGGTAGGTGAGCAGGGCCGGGTTGACGTAGCCGTACAGGCCCATGCCCATGGCACCCGGCGGAGCGAGGAGATACTTCGAATGCGTGTGGTACTGCGGTATGGTGGCCTCGGCCGCTCCGGCGACGGCGAGGAGCAGTATCGCCGTGGTCAAGCACTTCACCGACTTCATGGGGCCCTCCTTTCATGCACAACCTTAGCGACAGTGGATCGGTCGGGGAGTCCGCGCATGCAATCCGCGGAGCCTGTCCAGGGGACGGCTCGGCGCTGCCGCCTGGAGAGATCGACGCCGAAGTGTATCATCGGGTCCTTCGCAAGTCAAGATACCACACGAGCATCACCTCGTGGGCGACGCGCGGGTCGTGGGCGTAGGCGTGCATGTCTATTTCCCCCAGCCGGCAGCCCCTCGCCCGGTAGAAGCGACACGCCGGGACGTTGATGTTCTGCGTCTCGATCTTGAGCTGCTTGGCGCCGCGGGTCCGGCTCCAGCCGAGCACGTGGTCGAACATGGCCGTTCCCACGCCCGAACGCCGCCTTCCCGGGACGACGCGCATGTCCCACAGCACCGCGAGATCCCTCCGCCCGCCCAGCATGTGCACGCCGGGCGTGTCGTAGGCGACTGCGGCGGCGCAGACGGGGGAGGCGTTCTCGCGGCCTATGAATATGCCCCAGTTCGCCAGATCGAACCTGTCAGTCCAGCGCTCCGGGCCACCCTCTTCCGATCCGTCGTAGTCCTTCGTATATGGGCGGGTCAGCACCTCCTCGGTGAGTCTTATGCCCCCCATGCCGCCGCGGACGCGCTCGACGCGGAGTACGGTCTTGACCTCGAAGGCGATGGAAACACTTGAGTACTCGCGGAGGCCCTGCCTGCCGACCTCGATGATGCTCAAAGCCATCGGTCTGTCCCTGCCGGGCGGCCCGCATGAGTCGCCGGATGCAGCCGGCCGCCTATTGTGCATTTCGAGGGGTCAGACCCCTGTGCATTTTGAGCTCTGACCCCGTGGGTTTTATCGGGTACGTATACGACTCCCCCGGCCGCCGCGTCTCCTCAAGGTAATGCGTCAAGTGCTGGCCGCAGTTGCTCCCGATGTGGTTCTCCTCCAGCTCCCCGATGGACACTATGACGTCGTAGCCCAGGGCGCGGAGGTCGTCGGCGAGGCCGCAGCCCCCGGCGTCGTCGGTGATGAGCGACGTTATGCCGTTCCTCAGCGCCTGGTACGTGGGGTTCACGGGGGTTATCTTGACCAGGAACGTGCCTGGGTCGAACACGGCGTGCAGCGCGGCGGCGTCCACGGGGACGTCGCGGGCGAGGGCGAAGTTGAGCGTCACCTTGCGTTCGCCGGCCCTGTGGAAGGCGCTTGGGCGCGGGAATCAGCCGGTCCCTGGAGGCGGGGTCGGTGGAGTGAATGGAGAACTGGAGCTGGAAGCGGCGGCCGTAGAGGCGGTTCTTGATGTCGAGAAGTCTTTCGAAGAAAGCCTCTCTCCCCAGTGGAGCTATCGTCGAGACGGCTGGAAAGAGTATGTCGGCGGGGTAGACCTCCGGCAGACGCTCGAGCACCGTGAGCACCTCGTCGTTGAGGGCGGGCTCTCCCATGCGGGCGAACTGGATCTTGAGCCTGCGGGTACCTATCTCCCCGGATGGGAAACGCCGGGAGACGACGTGGGCGATCTGGGCGAGGATGTCCGCGGCCGCGAGTTTGCCCTCGTAGAAGTGGCCGGCGTCGCAGAGGGGGCAGCCGACGGGACAGCCGAGGAGCGTCGAGACGATTATGACCCACTTCTCCTCGAGCGGCACCGGCGGTTGGACGGACTCTACGAACTCGACCTTGCCGCCCGCGGCGGTCTCGGCGATGTACACCCGCGCGAGTTGGTCGTTTCCGCTTGCGGCCAGCACTCTAAGCGCCATGGCTCCCGTTCCCCCGGCCGTCATACCTCGAGCCCCCTCGCTATGTGCATGGCCGCGTCGACTCCGTTTCCCACCGAGATCGCCGTCTGCCGGTGATGCCCGTTCTTGACGTCGCCCACGAGATGGAGCCTGCCGGCCAGCGTCAGATACGCGGCCTGCTCGGCGAGGTTCCGCGTAAAGAAATGCGTGGCCGGCTCCCGCCCGACGGCGATGACCAGGTAATCCGCCGCCAGCGTGGTCGTCTCGGGGCCGCCCCGGTCGCGGCAGTGGAGCAGCAGCCTGCCGGCGTGCCCGACGACCTTCTCCAGCACGATATTCCGCATCATTGCTATGTGGAGCGAGCCCGAGGCCCTCTCCCAGAGCCGCGGGTTGCATTTCGCGCCGGGCCCCCTCATCAGCACGGTCACCTCGTTCCACCCGGCCAGGCTGACGGCGTAGTCGAAGGCCGCGTCCCCGGAGCCGACGACTGCTATGCCGGCGTGGCGGACATTGCGGATCGGGTGGACCTCGTAGAACACGCGGTCCATTATGTCGTCGGGGACGGCGAGGCCGGCGATCTTCCTCGGCTCGGTGCCGGATGCGACGACGGCGACCCGGCAGGCGATGCGGTCCGCCCCCGTCGCCAGGTGGAAGCGGTCGTCCGCGTAGTCGAGGGAAACCACCCTCGCGCGGCGCACCTCGACTTCGCTGCGGCCGAGATGGTCCCGCATGAGAGCGGC
>JALGWA010000363.1 GCA_025774425.1 bacterium | reverse complement strand
CTCATGCAGGGGAGGAGAGATTGATGAAGAAGGTTATTGTAGTGGGTTGTATCGCCGTCGTTCTGGCTCTCGGCAGCGTGTATCTGACCGGGCGGACGAATACGGCGACGCAGGACGACTCCCCCGCTTTCCGGGCGTTGCTCGATGAGGCGATCGCCCGCCTGGACGGCGTGCCGGAGCAGATCACCGCGACGACCGTGGCGGACGCGCAGGCGTCGCCGCAGCAGCCCGACCCGACGATGTACGGCTATGAGACATGCGAGCGCGACAACACGGACTGCATCGACCTGACCTATGATCCGTCGGCGCCGACCTGCGAGCCGGGCCTCGTGACCTGCGACGCCTCTGTCACATGCTCGAGGTTCTACACGTGCGACTCGCAGTACACATGCCACGGTGAAGAGACCTGCAACGGTTGCTTCACCTGCTGGTTCTCGACATGTGAGAACCCGGGCGCGACTTTCGACGGCTCGCCGACCTGTGTCGGCGCCGGTTGCATGGAGTACACGTTCCAGGGCAACTACACCTGCGACGGCACCGATACCTGCACCAAAGGCCAGACCTGCGACGGCTGGCCCGAATGCGGCGGCGGCCTGAGCGCGGTCGAGAAGACCACCTGGGGCAGTCTGAAGGCGACTTACTCCGAGTAGGACGGCGGGGCGGCATCGCCGCTCCGTACAGAAGATCATACGGGAGGCCCGCCTCACGGCGGGCCTCGACCTTTGTCCGGCGGGATTCATCTCGTCCCTTGACGGCCGCACCCCCATGGTGGTCTAATCGGTTCGAATGCATTCCACCCGGAGCGCGCCAATGCGGCTATTCGCATATGCAGTCTTCGCAGGCGCCCTGCTCTTCTCGCTGGGCGAGATGGGCTTTCTCACGCAAGCCGCCGACGGTTTCATCTCATTCTGCCTGGTGCTCACCTTCGCCGCCATGCACATCGACTGGACCTTCGTGCGGCGCCGTGCCGCGAGAATCGCCCTCGGGACGGCCCTGCTCGCGGCGGCCGCGCTGCTCGCCCGGGGCGGCGGGGTCTGGCGGCTCGTCGCCTTCACGCTCGTACCCGCCGCCGTCGCGGCCGGCATGCGTGACGACGATCCGCGAAGGAGAGATGTTCTCCTCCTTACGCCGGCGGTCGCCTTCTTCCTCGTTTCGTACCTCGTCATCCGCTACGTCCCGCATGCCTGGTGGCTGGCCGACCACGTGTCGCTGGTCTTCTCCAGGACCGCCGGCCGGCTGATCGGCCAGCGATACGCCTTCGGCGCCACCCAGTCGGGTTTCCGCGTGATGCTCTTCGCCGCGTGCTGGGGCCTGGCCGCCTGCGCGGACGCCGGCCGGAAGCGCTTCGGCCGCTACCTGCTCTTTCTCGCCATGCTGACGGCGGCGACGGCGGCGGTCGAGATGCTGCTCACGGCGCTCGCCGTGGGCGTGCAGGCGTGGTTCGGCGGCCTGGTTTTCCTGCTGTTCAACCCCCAGGTTTTCTACTTGCTGGCCGCCCTCGCCCCCATCGCCTGGTACCGGCGGAGCACGGCCGGGGCGGGCCCGGCGGCGGCACTCAGGCCGGGACTCCTGCCCGCCGTGTTGCTCGCGGGTCTCTTGATGGGCCTCGGGCTGACCTTGGCGCCGCTTCCCGCGCCGGGAGGCGGGCGCGTGCTCATCGTCGACGAGGGGCTGCTCAACTGGCGGGTACCCGTCTTCGGGCTCTACGGCGAAAGGTCCGCGGGCATGTTCGGGAGACTGCCCGGCTTCCTCGAGGCCCAGGGCTACGAGGGCGGGCGCGTGCCGCGCCCCGTCACGGCCGACACCTTGTCGGGGGCCAGGGCCCTCGTCGTCATAAACCTCATGAAGGCCTTCTCGCCCGAAGAGAAACAGGCCATATGGGATTTCGTCCGCCGCGGCGGCTCCCTGCTCGTGCTGGGCGACCACACGGGCGTCGGCGGGATACGCGAACCCTTCAACGACCTGCTCGGGCCCGTCAACATCGAGTTCGAGTTCGACTCGGCGACCTTCTGGGCGCAGGGCTGGAGGGACGCGCTCGAGCTGATGCCGCATCCGGTGAACAGGCATATCATAGACTCGGAGGACATCCAGATCTGGGTAGGCGCCTCGCTGGCCATCCGGCCGCCGGCCAGGCCCGTCATCGTCGGCAAGTACGGCTACTCGGACATCGGCAACGAGACCAATGTCGAGAGGTCCTATCTCGGCGACCGCCGCCACAACCCGGGCGAGAGGATAGGGGACCTCGTCCTGGTCGCGGAGGCCCGCCACGGCGCTGGGCGCGTGCTGGCATTCGGCGACACCTCGCCCTTCCAGAACGGCGCCCTCGTCTCGTCGTGGGCGTTCGTCCAGCGCGTATTCATGTGGCTGACGGGCTCCCCCCGCCGTTTCCCCGCTTGGGTGAAGGTCGGCCTCGTCGCAGCGGGGCTTGCGCTGCTCGCATTCGCCTGCAGGGGCCGTCGGCCGGGGGCGTATGCCTGCATCGCGCTCGCGGCGGGGGTCGGACTCGCCGCGGAGACGACCACGCGCTTGTCGGAGCCGCCGCCGCTTCCCGCGATCGAACTTCCCAAGGCCCTGGTCGATTTCTCCCACGGAGAGCGCTTCGACCAGCTGACCTGGTACGAGGACTGCATCGGCGGCCTCCAGTTCAACCTCATGCGG
>JALGWA010000362.1 GCA_025774425.1 bacterium | reverse complement strand
AAACACTCGACGACGAGGAGCAGGAGGCCGAGACCGAGGGGCACCTGGAACAATTCCAGATAAGACTCGAACTTCCTCTCCTCGAGGACGCCCTTCTCGAGCGACGCTATCGCCCGGGCCACCTGCGACACCTCCCTGCCCCCGAGGCTGAGCACGTAAGCCCCCCCGCCGGTCTCGCGACCGATTCTCCGAAGCGCCGCCCGATCCATCCTGGAGACGACGACGTCGCCCCCGTCATCGCGCTTGTAGTCCAACACGTTCCCCTCCGCGTCCTTGAGCGGTATGGGCTCGCCGGCCTCCGTCCCGACGCCGACGGCATATATCCTCACCCCCAGATCCCGGGCCCTCTCCAGCGCCCGGTCCAGCCCCTGCCCGTGGTCCTCGCCGTCGGTGACGAGCACGATCGATTTGCCCTTCTCGGACGTCTCCAGAGCCTCGAGGGAGACCTCGATCGCCCGCCCAAGGTCGGTGCCCTCGTCGGAGGCCAGTCCCGGCCTCAGGAAATCCAGGAACATGATGAGGGCCCCGTGATCGAGAGTCAGCGGGCAGTGTACGAAGGCATCACCCGCAAACGCGACGAGCGCGATGCGATGGTCGGCCAGCTGCGCCACCAGGCTCGACATGGCCCTCTTGGCGACCTCCATCCTGTTGGGCTTGACGTCTTCGGCGTACATGCTGGCCGATATGTCGAGGGCTATGACCACATCCGAGCCCTCGCGCTTGACGATCCTCATCCCCCTGCCCATGCGCGGCATCGCCCACGCCGCGACTATCAAGACCGTCACGGCGACGAGCAGCAGCCTCTTGACGATCTTCCTCCGGCGCGAATAGCCGGCGACGGTCTTCTCGAAGACCTCGCGCGAGACGAGCCTGTGGATGGTCCTGTCCGACCAGAGAATCTCGTGGACGAGTATGAGCGCGGCGGCCGCTGCTGCCGCCATGAAATAGAACGCTCTCGGGTTGCCGAATTCCATGTCCGCTCCTTAAGGCACCTTCCGCCACACGACGCCCACGAGCACGATCTCGCCGAGCAGCAAGGCCAGGCCGGCGGGAAGCACCCACTTGGCGACCTCCTTGCGGTGCCTGAAGCTCTTGACCTTGAACGCCGTCTTCTCCATCTCGAGTATGCGCCGGTATATCTCGTCGAGCGCCTGCTCATCGGTGGCGCGGTAGTACCTGCCTCCGGTCTTCTCGGCGATATCCTTCAGGGTGTCTTCGTCGAGTTCCGTCATGTAGAGACTGCCGTCGGGGTTCCGCGCATAGACCTTCCTGCCGTCATCGGTTATCACCGGAACCGGCGCGCCGCCCTTCTTGCCGACGCCGATGGTGTAGACCTTTATGCCCGCGGCCGCGGCCAGTTGCGCGCCCGTGGACGGGTCGATCTCGCCCCTGTTGTTGACCCCGTCGGTCAGCAGTATTATGACCTTGCTCTTCGCGTCGGAGTCCACAAGCCTGGCCACCGAGTTGGCGAGCGCGAGCCCGATCGCCGTGCCGTCCTCGACCATGCCGACGTCGACGTCCTCGAGCAGCGACCTCACGACCCCGTAGTCCAGCGTCAGCGGGCAGCGGGTGAAGCTCTTGCCTGCGAATGCGACGAGACCCACGCGGTCAGTGGAGACTCTCGATATGAAGTCTCCGATCACCTGCTTCGCCACGAATATCCTGTTCCTCGGCTTGAAATCCTCGGCGCGCATGCTTCCCGAGATGTCCAGCGCGAGCATGATGTCTATGCCCTCGGTCTCCACGGTCTCGTAGCCGCGCTCGAGCTGCGGCCGGGCGAAGGCGAAGACGAGGGCCGCCACGGCCAGCACGCGGAGCGTGAAGGCGACTGTTCTCGCCGAGTTCTTGGTCTTCAGGCCGCCCCCGAGTACACCGAGGTCCGTGTAGGAAACCGCCGCGCGGCCCGCCCGGCCCTCCCTGTAGCAGAACCGGTAGAGGAGCGGTATCACGGCCAGGAGGAATAGCAGGAGCGGCTGTTCGAATCTCATCGGGCCTCCAGAGCGGCGCTTCCCGTCCCGACGCCGGACGTCGCCCGCACGATCCCGCGCGCCCGGGAGACGATCGACGCGACCGCGTCATCCGGCGGGCCGTACCTCGCGAACTTCACCAGGTCGCATTCCTCGAGTACCTCCCGCACCCGGTCGAAGCATATCGCCATCACCCCGCGGGCAGCCATCTCCCTCAAGATATGGGACGTCGGCATCTCCATGGCGAGGACGCCGTACTTTCTCTCGATGTATCTTCTCAGGACTTCGGACACCAGCGTGTAGAGGTCGTCGATGAGCCCCTTCTCGACGAGTCCGAGGGCGTCGATCCTGGCGAGCTCCTCCAATGCCGCCTGGCCGGGAGATATGTCGAGCCCGCTTATCTCGATCTCGTAGGTCTCGCGGCCGGGCTTCCTTTCGCGACCGAACAGCGCCAGCAGCCATGCCGCGAGCGCGCGAAGGCGGCTCATCACCATGTCGCGCACGCGCCGGGCCAGGGCCTCTAGCTCGTCCCTCCTCTTCATCGAGACCAGCACGCTCGTCGCCGCGGCGCCCGCGAGCCCGACGAGAAGGGCGTAGCTCAGTATGATTTCCTTCCATCTCTTCTCCACCGGAAGGGGCGGCTTGATGTCGCGTATCTCGCCGGCATCCTCCGGCAGCACGCTTTCCACCGCTATCTCCACCG